>NZ_JAPWDU010000007.1 GCF_027257155.1 Cerasicoccus sp. TK19100 | reverse complement strand
TTTTCCCATTCAACCAGTATGAATAAGGACAAAAATTGTACAAGCAATTTATGACGAAAACTTCGCTGACAATACACAAGGTGTTTCGTGCCACGAAACCTATGGGCAAACTGCTGCGAAGCCTATAGGCAAACTGACACGAAACCTCTACCTTTCGCGTCACGAAACCTACGGGCAAACTGGCACGAAACCTATGGGCAAACTGTCAAATACCCGGCCAGGCTCACCAACGGAACCAGCAGAAAAATAATCGCCGTCATGCATCCGGATTTCTTGGGTGCCTCTTCATCCAGCACTGCTTGAACGCCGGTCTGGCCAGCGAACATGGGCTCCCACGCGAACGTATCGAACCAACCTACATCGCCCTCGGCAAAAGCGAGAAATACCTCTTTGATGCGATCCAGCGGAATCTCGGAATCGTTCGTCTGGTAATGTTCCTCTTCGGAACCGTTGCGGTATTCCAGAACGAAGCCTTCCTGGGGGTTGCCCATTGTTTGCACGTAAACCTGATCCCTCAGCGCCAGTATCGCGAAGGAATTACTTTGGCCATCGATGGAGTCCAGGCCCGCGATGATCTGCTCACCCGTCGGGTTGTTCTGTTCGCTGACTTCGGTATTAAACTCCATTGTCCTAGCCCTGGAAGCCGTCGCAGAAGCCTTTAATCACCTCACCGCCGCGGTGGGCGCGGACCAGGAAGCGGCCTTCCTCGACGGGATTATCGGCGGAGTGTTGGTCGATGATCGTAAGCTTTTCGAAGCCCTGCACGATGTCGATAATCCGCTTGAGCGGAACGAAATTTTCCAGGGTAACCGTGAGGCTACCTTCGTCGTGCTTGAGCAGGAGCTCGCACTTGCCGGGCTTTACTGTAACTTCGGCGGGCGTGACGCCCTCCACTTCAAAAACGAGATTTTCTGGTGTACTCATGAGTGTTAATGACAGAATTGTTCGCCGAACAAGCCATCGCTGGCAATCATACGGTAGGTAATCAAACCAGCTGCCGCAAGCGCGAACACGCACTGCACCCAGCGCAAAACCGTGGGGGAAAACTTGCCCTTATAGCGGAAATAGCCCCCCTGGGCGAGCGCGAGCAGCGGAATCGTCCCCAGCGCAAAAGCCAGACCGATCTCCGCCCCGCGAACGGGGTCCCCGGAAAACAACGCCACGGTGAAAATCAGGTAAAGCGGGCCGCAGGGCAGCAGCGGAGTCATCGCGCCCAAACCTGCGCCGAGCAGCCAGCGGGGCAAGGCGCGGACCTTGCGGCTGATCTTTTGAAAAAGTCCGCTCCAAGCCCGAGGCTTGGGTAAATGCCGGTCGAGCCGGAATGCGACGGCCAGGAACATGGCGACCATCAGCCAGGGTAATATTTTCGCCGGAGCCGCGCCAAAGGCGTCCAGCGCCGAACCGCCAATCAGGCCCGCCAGCAGACAGATGATCATGTACGCCAGCGAGCGGCACAGGTGGTAGCTGGCTGTTGCCCAGGCCAGCGAACTTTCCGACTGGCCCAAGGGTAGCGTTGCGCAGCCGATCGGGCCACACATCCCCACACAGTGTGGGCTGGTGACCAAGCCCGCTATAAAAGCGGCGGACGCGCTGTCGATCAGGGCGGCGGATTGCATTGCCCTTTACCATCGGCAGATTTCCGCGGCGGTCAAGCAAGGGCAGCAGTGGTTAGCGGATCGGTTATCCCTAGGCGGCGCTCTTAGAGGCGGGTTTGGACTTTGGGCGGCGAGGCACGATCTTCGTGCGTAAAAGAATGCGGTTCATACAGCGCTGCAGGCGCAGGCTGATGCAGATGCCGGCAATGGTCTCATCGCGAATGTGGCCGAGGGTGTTGGAACACAGGGCCAACTCATGAACCATCCCCGTGTAAAGCCGCAGAAACTGCATGGTGTCCAGCCGACGCACGCGCCAGGAAGAGCGCTCGATCACCTCAGGGATTAAGCGGCAGTTCTTGCGGATAAAATCTTCGTTCTCATCAGACAGGATCAGGCGAATTTCCGTCTCCAGAACCTGCGAGTAGTTTAGGTTGTATTCTGGTTCGATGTTCATGGCGTTTACTTTATGCCATCATAAAGATTTTACACGGTTTTGACTATCGGTCAGGTAGTGTAAATCCTTCCGTTCAAGAACCGACCCAGCGTCAGGCCCAGACCCGACACACCTACCTATCCATGCGGCCTCAGCCGGAGAATGACCTCCGACTACTCCGGCGGACACTCCCGGCAGTAGCCGTAAATGATGACCTCCTCTCCCTCGGGTATGAATTCCGGGGGTATTTTACTCGCATAACCAGGTAAAATGTCGGGCGTCTCCTCGGGTAGCACGAAGACGTTATTACAGTTGCGGCAGATGAAATGTGGGCAGTGATTGCCCGTTGGCAGCACGTAGCGCGCGGGCTGGCCGGGCAGATAAACCCGCACCAGGCTGTGCTCGTCCAACATTTCGCGCACGTTGCGAAACACCGTCCGCTCACCGATCTTGGGGAAATGCATGCGCGCGCGCTCCAGCAGCTCCTCGAAATTCAAGGGGCGCTCGGCCTCGCTCAGCGCGTTGTAAATCGCCTCACGCTGGCGGGTGCGTCGGAAGGTGGGCGCATCGGACATGGCGTTATCGAAACGGAGTAATTACGCGCGGTCAATTCTCCAGCGTGATGCGGTAGATGGATTTCTGCGCCGTCACAAAGAGCGTCAGCGGGTCTTCGCCGAGCACGGTGACATTGGTCGGGCGCTCCGGTAGCTCAATACTTTGCTGTAGCTCGCCATCGGGCGAATAGACATCGACCGCCGTATGCGTCAGGTAAACATTGCCCGCTTCGTCCATCGCCATGCCGTCCGAAGGCTGATCGGCGAACAAGACTTTGTCCCGCAACGTTCCGTCGGGCTGGATGGCGTATTTCCACGTCTGCTTGCCACCGTGGTCGGTGATAATGAGGGTCTCCCCGTCGGGCGAACCGACGATACCATTGGGCCGCACCATATCGTCGACCACCTGGATCAAGCTCTGGCGGTCAGGGCTCAGGTAGTAAACGTGCTCACCGTCCTGCTCGAGGTTATCCCTATTGCCATAGCGCGGATCGGTAAAGTAGATGCCGCCCTTGGGGTCTATCCAAGTGTCGTTGGGGCTGTTGAGCAATTTGCCGTCAAACTTCGTTGCCAGGACGGTTGCCTCGCCGGTGGTGATATTGTCTTCGCGCACCTGGCGGTCACGCCCGGCGCAAATGATGAGCGTCTCATCGTCCGCAAAGAGCAGGCCATTGGCACCGCCAGTGTTCTCCCGGAAAAGCGTCACCTCGCCCGTCTCGGGGTCCCAGCGATGAATGCGGTTATTGGGGATGTCCGAGAAATACACCGCACCGTCCACAGGGCAAATCGCCGGCCCTTCGGTAAATTTAAAACCCGTCGCGAGCTGCTCGACTTGGGAGCCGGCGTGCAGCAGGCAGGTGAATATTGCGACGAATAAGATAAACAAATGACGGGGCATGACTAAAATCTGGTAAAGCCAACGCCCGAATGCGACTCAAATCGATCTCATTCCCTGCAGTCGTTTGCGGAACCATGGCGGATCGATTGCGGATGCTAAGCGGATCGCGATCCGCCAGCATCCGCGATCCGCTTAGCATCCGCAAAAATCTCCCCTACTTATCCACCTTCACCGTCTGAATCACCTCGACGAAGTCATCGGGCTTCCAGCGGAAGTATTCGTAGATGGGCCGGGCGTTGCGGAGCTGGAGCGAGAACAACCGCTGCATGATCATCGGCATCGCGTTGCGGCGGTCCGGCACAAAGCGTTCGCGGGAGGCGAAGTAAACCACCGGCTGCGGCGTGGCACCGTCGAACAAGCGACGCTCGGCCTCGGCAATAATCGCATCCAGATCGGGCGTGTCCTCGTAGCCGTAGGACGCCGTTACCCGCACAAAGCCGTGTGCCAGCGGAATCGTTTCCGTAATCATGTCGCCCTCGATACTGGGGACGGATTCCGCCGCCATGGTGAGGATCAAGTTGCGCTCACGCATGCTTTGGAAAAGCCGTAGTTGGTTCGCGAGCATGATCGGCATGACCAAGTTATTGCCCGTCAGGAAGACCGCTGTGCCGGGTAGGCGCTGGTAGTCATCGGGGTTCAGCTTGTCCAGAAAGCTGTTTAGCGGCTCGCGGCGCTCGGCGTGGTAGTTGTGAATCACCCGGCGACCGGCGCGGTAGGTGATCATGAGCAGGAACGCGAATCCCGCGATCGCCAGTGGATAGTAGCCGCCGGAAAACAACTTGAGCAAATTCGCGCCAAAGAAGGCGAAATCGATGGCAAAGAATAGCGCCAGCAAGACCAGACTGCCCGTCAGCCCCTTCTCCTGCCGCTTAATGCGCACGAAGAAATACGCGATACTGGTCACGATCATCGCCCCGGTGTCAGCCAGGCCATAGGCGGCGGCGAGGTTGTCCGACGAGCGAAACAGCAGCACCGTCAGGAGGCACATCACGCCGAGGCATTGGTTGACCAGTGGCAGGTAAATCTGCGACTCATGCTGCTCGCTGGTGTGGATGATTTGCAGCGGCGGCAGTATCCGCAACTGGATCGCCTGCCGGACCAGCGCAAACGAGCCGGAGATCAGCGCCTGCGAGGCAACGATCGTCGCCACCGTCGCCAAGACCATCAACGCCAGCGTGGGCCAGCCATCGGGCACGAGTGCGTAAAAGATATTTGCCGGTGCCTTGCCCGCCGCAAGCACCAGCGCCGCCTGCCCAAAGTAATTCAGCACCAGGCCCGGCAGCGCGATGAAATACCAGGCTAGCGTGATCGGCTTGCGCCCGAAGTGGCCCATATCCGCAAAAAGCGCCTCGGCCCCCGTTACGCAAAGGACGACCGCCCCAATCACCCAGATCGCCGTTTGCCAATGCGTCACCAGAAAATGTACGGCGTGGTAGGGATTTGCTGCGGCCAACACCGTCAGCCCGTGCTGCGCCAGTTGCCAGGCCCCCAGCGCACCCAGCGTGATGAACCACACCAGCATCACCGGGCCAAAGAGCACGCCAATCTTACCCGTGCCAAAGCGCTGCACCGCGAAGAGCGCGACGAGGATCACCATCGACAGCGGCACGACGTAATGCTCCAGCTTGGGCGAGAACGCCTCCAGTCCCTCCACTGCACTGAGCACCGAAATAGCGGGCGTGATCACGCCGTCTCCCAGTAGTAGCGCAGCGCCAAACATCATGATCAGCAGCACGATAGGCGTGCCTTTCTTGGAGTGAAAATACGGCCGCAGCTGGGCCATCAGCGCGAATACGCCGCCCTCCCCATGGTTGTCCGCCCGCATGACGAAGCCCAGGTATTTCACCGTGACCACCAGGATCAGCGACCAGAAAAACAGCGAGGTTATCCCCAGCACCGAGGCCTCCAAATGCCCGGCATCCAGGAACTGGCACGCTGCGGTAAAGGCATACAGCGGACTCGTCCCGATGTCACCAAACACCACGCCCAGCGCACCCACCATCAGCCCGACAGATCCGGCTTTCGTGGCCGTAGCAGCTTCCCCCCCTGGAGCGTTGTCACTCACGGATCGGGATCATGGCGGCAACGTCCCGTTGCATCGAGATATTTTCAGTGGAAATTGATGGGCGGATGAGAGCGCTCGCTAATTTCTCAACCAGGTGGCGGCCGATATCCTTATCGGCCACAATTTAGGCAGAGATTCAATGATTATCAGGGGACGTGTTTCGTGGATATCGACCAAGCGCGAACCAATTCAATCTGTCCTGATTCGCCTCTGGCCGATAAGGATATCGGCCGCCACCTTGCCACGCCTTCGTGGCGGACGCCTCGGCCATGCGTCCCTACCTCAGTCAGTTGGAATGGCTATTTGCCCATTGGGCAAATCCTGATGCAACGCATCCGACGGTCCAGCCGGAGGCTGGTTAAGGGGCGAGGCGCTCAATGCGCCAGGCCGAGCCGTCGGGCGTGTAGGCGAGGCGATCATGCAAGCGGCTCGGGCGGCCTTGCCAGAACTCAAACCAGGTCGGCTTCACGCAAAAGCCGCCCCAAAAATCGGGCAAGGGGATTTCGCCATCGCCGAATTTGCGCTTCATCTCGGCAAGCTTCATTTCGAGGATGCTGCGGGAGGTGATCACGCTGCTCTGATTCGACACCCACGCGCCAAGCTGGCTGCCACGCGGGCGGCTCAGAAAATACTTCAGCGACTCCTTGGCGGATATCTTTTCGGCGACACCGCGGATTTTTACCTGCCGCTCAAGTCCCAACCACGGGAACAGCAGCGCCACACGCGGATTATCTGCAATGTGAGCCGCCTTGGCACTGTGGTAATTCGTGAAAAACACAAAGCCGCGCTCATCGTAGGCCTTCAGCAGGACGGTGCGGGAGTCCGGCGCGCCCTCGCCATCGACGGTGGACAGCGTCATCGCATTGGGCTCGACGAGCTGCGCCGCCAGGGCTTGCTCAAACCACAGGCGGAACTGCGCAATTGGATCGGCCAAGGCGTTATCTTCGGAGAGCCCGGCCTGCGTGTATTCGCGGCGCATGTCAGCGGGATTGGTCATGCGGGCAATTTGGCGGATCCAGACGCGCGATGCAAGGCGAGTTGCGAAGGGAATATTCTAACAATCTGCTTAAGGTAGGGCGCAGTCTCCAGACAAGCCGCCACGTTAGATGGCTTCGTTGCCACTCCACTGGACGGCTTGTCTGGAGACTGCGCCCTACCTTTAACGCGAGAGCCGCAAGATTTCGTCTTTCCACGTGGGATATTCTTCGGCGAGGACCTCGGCATCGCCCAAAACGAAATCTTCCCACCAGAATTCTGGCGTCACCACGACCGACATGAAGGCATAGCCGTGGTAAGAAGTCTCGTCGGTCAGGCGGGCACCTTGCCAGCAGCCGCGCGGAATGATCGACATCGGCTGGTGGCCGCGCGAGAAATCGTTGCCCAGGGTAATTTTTTCGCCTTTGCCGTCCGGGTGGAGGATTAATTGCTCCATCGGGTCGCCCGCGTGCCAATGAAAAGTCTCATTGGAGCGGACCAGGCGATGCATCGCGGAGTAGCCCTCGACCGTAATCAGATAATAGATAATCGACGAAAGACCGCACGCCGGGCCCTTGACGCCGGCCGGAATTTGCTCATCGTCGGTGTAAATACGGCGAAACCAGCCACCCTCATGCGGCAAGGGCTCCAGCTCAAAATCATGAATAATCGATTCAGCGTCCATGGGAGAATAATACGCAGGTTTTCGAGTAAATGCGGCTTGACAGAGGTAGCCGCAACCTATTTTTTCCTCTGTTTTCCATTAATCCAGCACTCGTAACACACTTTTTTCAGTCTAGTTTACATCATGGCACTTAAAATCCGACTCCAGCGCCACGGCTCCACCCACAATCCGGTCTACCGCATCGTGGTAGCTGAAGCGAGCAACCGCCGCGACGGCCGTCACAACGAAGTTCTGGGCAACTACGCCCCGTGCGCACGCGGCAACGACGCCGAACTCAAGCTCAACCTTGAGCGCGTAGATTACTGGGTAGGCGTAGGCGCCAAGCCGACCGACACCGCTCGCACCCTCATCAACCGCGCCCGTCGCGCTGAGGCTGCCGCCGTCGAAGCCTAACGGCAAACAGGTCACCTTTTACCTGACCTCGAATTCTGGCCCCGGCTTCGCGCCGGGGTTTTTTGTTTCATAAGGAAATTATGAATTATGAAAGGTAGATGATGCCGTTTGGTAAATGTCCTGTGTGCGATTTGCACTACCATATTCGTCCAGATGACCCTTTGAATTGGCACAGAAATCATGGACTGGAAATTGGTGAACCGCTTATAAGCGAGTGTTACTTTTGCTGGAAAGAACTGAGCGAGTACGATGCTGTGAAAGTAATTTCCCTGCCAGAGGATTGCCCACAAGCCGTTGAAATTGGTGACACCGGCACCGTTTTGATTAGCCATAATTCAGATCCTGAGAATCTGGCTTTTGAAGTGGAGTGCGTGAATGAGAATGGATCAACCAAATGGCTGGCCACTTTGTATAGGTTCAATCTTCATTATGTGTTTCCACCAAAAGTTTCATAATTCATAATTCTGCATTCATAATTCTGACTTTCCCCCATGCGCTTCGACCTAATTACCCTTTTCCCTCGCATGGCCGAGGGCTACTTGCAGGAAAGCATGCTCGGGCAGGCCGCCAAGAAAGGCCTGCTGGAGATTGGCGTGCACGACCTGCGGGATTGGTCGCAAAATAAGCACAAGACCGCCGACGACCGCCCCTTTGGCGGGGGCGCGGGGATGCTGCTCTCGCCCGAGCCACTGTTTTTGTCGATTGAAGAGGTCGCCACGCCCGGCGCAGAGGTCATTTATTTGTGCCCCGACGGCGAGCCGCTGAACACGCCGCTAGTCCGGGAATTGGCGGCCAAAGAGCACCTGGTTTTGGTCAGCGGGCACTACGAGGGCATCGACCAACGTGTGCGCGATACGCTCATTACGCGGGAGGTTTCGATCGGCGATTACGTGCTGACCAACGGCACCCTGCCCGCCTGTGTGCTCATCGACTGCGTGGCCCGTTACGTGCCTGGCGTTTTAGGTGAAGAAAAATCCTTGACGCAGGACTCCTTTCACGGCACTTTCCTCGGTTTTCCTCAATTCACGCGTCCAGCAGAGTATCGCGGAATGAAAGTTCCGGACGTTTTGCTCAGTGGCGATCACGCGAAAATCGCGGCGTGGAGGCGGGAACAAAGCTATTTAAAAACCAAAGAACGCCGGCCCGACCTGTTGGAAAACACCGACACTGAGGGCCCCCAGTAATTCACCAGTCATGCAAGCCACACTTGAAGAAGTCACCTCGGACCAACTCGACGCCAGCCGCCTAAATTTCAAGGTAGGTGACGGCGTGCGCGTCCACACCCGCGTCCGTGAAGGCGACAAGGAACGTATCCAGATTTTCGCTGGCATCGTTATCGCCCGCAAGGGCTCCGGCATCCGTGAAACGTTCACGGTCCGCCGCATCAGCTTCGGCGAAGGCGTCGAGAAGGTATTCCCGATCCACAGCCCGAACATCGACCAGATCGAAGTCGACCGTGAATCCATCACCCGCAAGGCACGCCTCTACTACCTGCGCGAACGCATTGGCAAGAAGGCGACCGAGGTGAAGGAAAAGCGCCTCATCGAAGCCGGCCGCAAGAAGTAACCCTCGAGACGGAATTTACCAATGAACCAAGACGTTTTACTCCTCGAGCCCGTCGAGAATCTCGGCCACGAAGGCGACCAAGTTTCCGTCAAGGCTGGCTACGCCCGCAATTTCCTGCTTCCGCGCAAGCTGGCCCTGCCAGTCAACCGCGCCAACAAGAAGCACATCGAAGCCCTCCAGGCCCGCAAGGAAGCCCGCCTCGCCCAAGAGCGCGAGCACGCTGAGCAAGTCCTGGCCCGCCTCGAAACCGTTTCCATCGCTATCGCGGTGAAGACCGGTGAAGGCGGCAAGATGTTTGGCTCCGTTACTTCACAGGACCTCGTCGACCGCCTCAAGGAAGACGGCATCGAAGTCGAGCGCAAGCAGCTCAACCTGCACACTCCGGTCAAGACCCTTGGCAAGCACGTCACCAAGGTGAAGCTGCACCCGGAAATCACCTACTCGCTCGAGTGGGAAGTCGTTTCCGAAAACCCGATCGAAGAGACCACCGAGGAAGCTTCCGAAGAGGAAGAAAAGGCCGAAGCCTAATTCCGCTAATATTTTCAGAAACCGTCCGGAGTCATCCGGGCGGTTTTTTTGTGTCCAGTTGCCCGGAGTTAACCGTCGCTTAATGCGGCGTGTGGTATCATAGGCCCACTTTCTCAGGGCGCCGTGGCGTCAATCACCTCAATCAATCCGGCCATGAGCGACACCACTACTATCAGCAAACTCCGCCAGCGACTTGTCGCAAATTCTTTGCCCGACCAGTGGTGGATGGCCAGCAATGGCACCACCGAGCCCCAGCCGCTCAGCCTGCAAACCATCGAGCAAAGCTTTCGCGACAATCCGCAGGGCAATATCCAGGTCTGCCACGTGGAAGACGACGCCTCTGCCCCATCCTCCTGGCACAAGATCACCTACGCCTCGCCGGAGCGCCAAGTCGAAACCCGCGGCCACATGACAGTTTTTCGCAGCGGCGCGGTTAACGCCAGCCGCAAGCTTTCGCTCAAGCGGGAGTCCGCCGATTCCGCCACTCCATTTGAAGACGCATTGGCTGGCATCGTGAAGGCCAACCAGTTCATTTCCAGCCAGATACGCGATCTGCGCCAGCAGATTTACGGCCTGGAGATGCGGTTGGACGCGATCAAAGAAGCCAATGCACAGGCCAAGAAATTCGACGAGCGCGAACGCGCGATTCGCGAACTGGAGGAGGAAATTTACGACAAGGCCTCGGCGCTGGAGCAAGAACGCATCGAGCTAAATCAACTCCGCGAAGAGCTTGACCGACGCCATTTTCACCCGGAGTCCGCATAACGCGCAATCAACGTCTCCCGCCAGATCAAATCTGCAAAAAAATAGAGGCCCCCCTCTCCCAAGGGGGACCTCCCGCCATCTCTACTGTGTTATCATTCCGTCGGGCTTGCGCCCGAGAAAATATTCTCTGATGTAGTGTCTAATCGGAACAAGATTAGTTACCTTTAGCCCCGAATTAATTTTTTTCAAAAAACTTGGCAAAAAAGTTTTAGACACTTTCGTTGCCAATTTCTGCCAACGCCGCTCGGACATTCGAGTCGGTTAAAAGTTCCGGCAAAATCACCGGCTTTTCACGTCCGGGGATGTATAATATGTTGAATGGCACCGCACTACGATCAAACTCCGCCAGCGCCTTGGCGATCTCAGGGTTGTGGTCAGTCCAGTCTGCATTGAGCGTGGCGACATTATCTTTCTGAAACTCGCGCACGAGGTCCACGTCGTTGTAAACACGCTTATTAACCTGGCAGGTTGCGCACCAGCGGGCGGTGAAGTCGATATACACCGGACGCCCCTGCGCCAGGAGCGTTTGCACAGCCTCCGGCGACCACTTTTCCCAGACCAGGAAGTCCAACTGCGCACCACTTTCCTTGGCCTCGGCGATGAGGGCTTCGCGGCGCTCGTTTTCGCTGATTTTGGCGAAGGCAAACGCCATGGGGCCTATGATCAAGGCCAAGGCAACGATGGTCGCCGTCGTCCGCACGCCTTTGGACTTAAGCAGCGTTCCCCAACGGCCATAGACCCAGCAACCCATGGCCGCCAGCACGAGCCCGAAGAGCACCGTGAGCAGCGTGTAAGCCTCCACCTGATCGGCCAGCACCCAGACGAGCGCCGCAACCGTCGCGTAAAGCAGAAAAGCCATGCCTTGCTTGAAAGTCTCCATCCACGCACCGGGGCGGGGCAGCTTGCGCGTGAGCTGCGGGAAAAAGGAAAACAGCAGATACGGGAACGCCAGCCCCAGACCAATCACGGTGAGCAGGATTTCGCGCTGCAAGAAATTGGTCTTCACCAGCGCACCCAGCACGGGGGCCAGAAACGGCGCGGCGCATGGGGCACCAACGGCTACGGCAAAGAGACCGGAGAAAAAGGTGCCAACCAGTCCAGCTTTACTACTCCAGCTAGAACCCAGGCCAACGGCGGATACACCGATCTCAAACAGCCCGCTCAGGCTGAGGCTGAACACGAACACCAGGATGATTAGAAACGTCACAAATTTTGGCGTGAGCCACGAGGCCCAGCCGCCCTCGATCTCACCCGAGCTGACGAAGGTCTGGTGGATCGGCTCGAAAAGCAGCCCGATCGCCCAGAAGCTAACCAGCACGCCCAGCGTGTAGACGAGGCCGTGGACAATTACCTTGCGGTGAGATTCCCCTGCCTGGCTGACAAAGCCCATCACTTTGAGACCAATCACGGGGAACACGCAGGGCATCAGGTTCAAAATCATCCCGCCAATGAACGCCAGGGGGATCAGCGCCACCCAGGAACCGCCTTCGTCGGGGGTGTCGATAATGGGGTCGCTGGTGGTTGGTGCTCCGCTGGCCGCGCCAGAGGTCGCGGCGGTGTTGGTAGCGGTAGTCAGGGTTGGGTCAACCGACAGACCGATCACTTTGCCATCGGGAAGCCAGCCGTTGGCAGCGCGAACAACACCGGGCAAGGAGTCCGGCTCACCGCCATCATAAAATTCGTTTTTCGTCATCACGACCGTGAGTATCCCGTCATCACTGCGCGTAAGGATCTGCTCTGCCGCCGGTTCGATGTAGGAATTGACGGCGAAAAAAGTCAGCTCGCCGGGATTGTGCCCCTGAGCCGAGGCGAGCGGCGTGAGGGTCAGCGTAATCTGATCCCCACTCTGCGACGCCGAGGCAGCCCAGGCATCCGAGAGCGTTTGCGGCCAATTTTCTTCGCGCGTTTCCTTTAAGTCGTTGCTCCACTCAGAAGCCTCGGGCGACTCGGTGGACACCGGCAAATCCAGCGTCAAATCCACACCACCGGGCACACACATCTGGTCATCACATTCCAGCCAATCGGCGCGCGCCTTCAGCTTAAGCTCAGAAAGCGAAGCGCCCTCCTCCACCGTAGCCTGCATCATCAGGAATACCTCGTCTTCGTAGACGTAATTCATGATCCCAGCCTGGTCGAACACCTTGGGCGTCGGCCAATGGATGTCGCCGATGGTGACGCCCTCAGGCAAGTCCTGCCACTCGATGGTGGTCTTGATACCGGCATCGCCTGGGTTGACCCAATAAGTGTGCCAATGCGGGTCCATCTTCATGCGCAAGGCGACCCAGAACGGCTCACCGGGCTGAGCGGAGGTAACGTCGGCGACCAGCTCGGCCTCCACATGCTGGCTACGCTGGGGTGCGGCGGTCAGAGCCGCGACCGCAGTCAGCCAAAGGGCGAATATTCGCAAAAATCGTTTCATGAAATAGATACGTCGCAGGATACTACTCATCCTGACAGCTAAGATACCACATTGTTCGCCATCCGTCGAACGGAGGCCGGGAATTATAACGAGATCGGCCAATGCCTGCTTTGCCTACTCCAGGAACTGGATTGCCATGCCTCGGAATATCGACCGCGAGCGAATGGTGTCCTGGTAAAATAAGCCCCAGTCATAAACGTAGGTCGCCGTGGGATATGTCTCAATCGCGGTCTGGGTGTCCATGATGATCACACCATCCGCGCCAACCTCAGCCGCCTTTTGACGGAACAGCTGAAAGATTTCCTCCTGGTTGGGTAAGCTCTGGCCTGTCGGTATTGTGATGATGCCCAGCTCTCGGTAGCGCCTCTCCGGACGTTGGACCAGAAACAGCGTCACATCCGAAGCCTGCACGGGACCACGCGCGGCCACCCCATTGGCAATAGCAGCCTCGTCTGCTGACAGCGGATTATTAAGCGGCGAATACTGCACGTTATAGCCGCAGCCCGAGAGCAAGGCCGTTGATAAAATCAGGAAGAGCCAACGCATTTTCACACCAATACCCTAGCACGATTCTTCATCATGGCGACTGGAATCGGTGGAGCTACTCCGGGTAAAATAAAAGAGCAGTAAGCTCCATATCCCCGCCAAGGCAAACAGCCAAATCCACAGCACACTGGTGCAGAAGGCAAATACCTGAAACTTCCAGGTGTAAACGATTGCCTTGTCCGTATGTGGTCCAGAGAGGACCTGGTGCGCCGAGTAGAAGAAATGTCCGCAAAGCAAAACGAACCAAGTCAGGCCAGCGATGAAAAATGGACGAGTGGGAATCAATTTTTGCTGATGTGCGTGCACTATAGCTTACAACAATCAACCCGGCGGTTTGTTTCCAATTGAAACAAAAAGACCCGGCGGAATCCAGCCGGGTCTTTGGAAAGCGTGATATGTGTCGCCGCTAGCTGCCCTGCGAGAGCAGGCCGTCGAAGTATGGGATCGTTTTCTTGAGGCCGGCTTCGAGGTTGATGGTGGGCTCCCAATCGAGGAGTTCCTTGGCGAGGGTGATATCTGGGCGGCGCTGCTTCGGGTCATCCGATGGCAGCGGCTTGTAAACAATCTTGGAGCTGCCGCCGACGAGTTCGATGATCTTCTCCGCGAGCTGCTTGATCGTGAATTCGCCGGGGTTGCCGATGTTGACCGGGCCGGTGATGCCGTCCTTGTTCATCAGACGCATCATGCCCTCGATGTTGTCGTCCACATAGCAGAAGGAGCGCGTCTGCGAGCCGTCACCGTAGATGGTGATGTCCTCACCACGCAGGGCCTGGCAAATGAAGTTGGAGACCACACGGCCGTCCTCCGGGTCCATGCGCGGACCGTAGGTGTTGAAGATGCGCATCACGCGGATGTCGACTTTGTTCTGGCGGTGGTAGTCGAAGAAGAGCGTTTCGGCGCAGCGCTTGCCCTCGTCGTAGCAAGAGCGGATGCCGATCGGGTTGACGTTGCCCCAGTAGGACTCTGGCTGCGGGTGGACGTTGGGATCGCCGTAGATTTCCGAGGTCGAAGCCTGGAGGACGCGAGCATTTACGCGCTTGGCGAGGCCGAGGCAGTTGATAGCGCCCATGACGGAGGTCTTAATCGTCTTGATCGCGTTGTATTGGTAGTGCACCGGCGAGGCGGGGCAAGCGAGGTTGTAGATCTGGTCAACCTCGGCCTTAAAGGGGTCCACCACATCGTGGCGCATGAACTCGAAGCGATGGCTGTCGAGCAGGTGATCGATGTTCTTCTTTCGGCCAGTAAAGCAGTTATCCAAGCAGATAACGCTGTGACCTTGGTCAATTAATCTTTCACAGAGATGACTGCCGAGGAATCCGGCACCGCCAGTAACGAGAACTCGCATAGTAGTATATTATTTCAGTGTTTCAGCAATTAATCTTCGTAGCCGCGCGGGTGCGCGGAGTGCCAGCGCCAAGCTGTTTCGACGATCTTGTCGATGGTGTCAAATTCGACCGTCCAGCCTAGCTCGGTTTTCGCCTTGGAGGAGTCGGCAAACAGCGCAGGCGGATCGCCGGGGCGACGCACATCCTCGACAACAGGGACCGTCTTGCCCGTAACGCGCTCCACCGCCGTGATGACTTCGCGAACGGAGTTGGGCGTGCCGGTGCCGAGGTTGTAGAAAAAGGATTGGCCGGGCTCGCTGAGCTTGTCGAACACCGCAATGTGCGCACGGGACAGGTCGTCCACATGGACATAGTCGCGCAGGCAAGTGCCATCGGGCGTATCGTAGTCCGTGCCGAAAATTTTGATGTTCTCACGCTTGCCGACGGCTGCGTCGATGATCAGCGGGATCAGGTGGGTTTCCGGCTGGTGGTCTTCGCCAATGGAGCCATCTACCGAGGCACCCGCAGCATTGAAGTAGCGGAACGCGGCAAACGACAAACCGTAGGCATGGCTGAGCGCCTTCAGGATGTTTTCCACATCGAGCTTGGTCTGGCCGTAGGGGTTGATCGGTGCCTGCGGCAGGTCCTCGGTCATCGGGAGCTTCTCCGGCACGCCATAGGTGGCACATGTCGAGGAGAAGACGAACTTGTTAACGCCTGCCTCGTG
Organism: Cerasicoccus sp. TK19100; assembly: GCF_027257155.1. Lineage (NCBI taxonomy): Bacteria > Pseudomonadati > Verrucomicrobiota > Opitutia > Puniceicoccales > Cerasicoccaceae > Cerasicoccus > Cerasicoccus fimbriatus. Next base: position 265,261 of record NZ_JAPWDU010000007.1, on the reverse strand, counting down.
CATGGCCTCCAACAGGCGCAGCGTGGCGACGACGTTATTCTCGTAGTATTTGAAAGGCTCAGTGACGGACTCGCCCACATAGCAGTAGGCCGCGAAGTGCATGACCAGCTCAATCGACTCCTGCTTGAGCAGTTGGCCAACGAATGCTTTGTCGCCCAGGTCACCTTGGAAAAAGGGAACCTCCGGCTGCAGAGCGCCCTTGTGCCCGTAAACAAGATTGTCCAGGACAACCGGTTCGTGGCCCGCCGCAATAAGCTGACGGACGCAGTGACTGCCGATGTATCCAGCGCCTCCAACGACCAAAACTTTCATAAGGGGCCAGTGAATGCCAAACCCTACCCCCGAAGGCAACCCCAAAGGCGCTACGCATATGCGCCATTGTCGTCACAATAGACGCGATGCTACACAGCGGCCTGCTCAGGCTTTGAAGCTTCTCTGGGGAAGTTTAAAACAAATTTCGCGCCACCCAGGCAGGACTCCTCACAACAAATATCGCCGCCGTGCATGCGCATCACCGCGCGCACGGAAGCCAAGCCCAGACCGGAACCTTCCGGGTGCTCCGAATAATACGGCGTGAAAATCATCTCCCGCTTTGGTGCCGGCACGCCGGGCCCATTGTCTTCCACCAACACGCAGACAGCTTGGTCGCAATCGAGGGTACTGATCCGAACAGTCGAATACTCGCCCGCATGGCGCGACACGTTGAGGAGCAAGTTGAGCAACACCTGAAAATAAAGGTGCCGGTTGATCGGCACCGACACATCCCCTTTGCTAATAAACTCAATCTTCAATCGCGAGATAGGGTGATCATTGTCGATGAATTGAATGACGCGCTCCGACTCATTTTTCAGGCAGCGCACTTTGAGCTCTCCCGGCTGATCGGCATGACCACCGCGCACCAGCCTGCGATTCAGCTCCATCAGTTCATTCAGCGCTTCCTCAACGGTATTCATCAAGGCAGACAACCGGTCGGGGTCCAACCCGCGCTTCATCAAGTCCACCGACATGCGGGCGGCAGTTAGCAAATTATTGGCGTCGTGGCCGATCGCGCTGGCCAGCAAGCCCACCGATGCGCGCTTATCCAAGGCCTCAATGGAGCGTCGCTGCTTCTCAATCTCCACACATTGGCGGGCGATCATTCCCATCAAATAACGGCTCCCCAAAAAAATCCCTACCCCCGTTACCAAAATAAACAACAAGCCTTTCGTTAGCTCAACCAGCAAAGCGCCTTCACTGGCGTCAAACGCATCCGATACCGCCAGCGTGGAAACAACAATGTAGAAGCCGGAGAGCAATATATAGCTTCCAGCCATGATAAGCGCCAAGACAGAAGGGCTGCTCTTGGCACTCCAGTTAAGAGATGGTTCGGCGATGCACACAAATATGCATCCTAATAATCCAATATCAACTGTATAAGGTCTTTTTCCTACAATTTACGCCTGGATCGCAGCGCTTACCTCAGAATCCTTATCCGTCTCTGGGGCAATGAATTCCGGCAATATGATTCTGACCGCTTCCCGAATCGCATTCGCGTCACGTAAATTGATGGCGTCCTGAATACTCGCCATTAACCGTGCGGCCTCTTCGGCAGTTAGCGGCGGAGCCGTGAGTCGGTAAACGCGCGGGTGCGTCGTGTGGTCGTGGATCTCGGCGTCGTAGCTGAGCTCTTCGAATAATTTTTCGCCGGGGCGCAGTCCGATAATCTTCACCGCGATATCTTTGTCTGGCTCCAGCCCGCGCATTTCGATCATCAGCCGGGCAATGTCCAGCACCTTGAGCGGCTCGCCCATATCGAGCATAAATATCTCGCCGCCACTGCCTTGTGTCGCGCTTTGCAGCACCAACCCGACCGCTTCGGGGATCGACATAAAATACCGCGTCACGTCAGCATGAGTCACGGTCACCGGCCCGCCCGCAGCAATTTGCTTTTCAAAAATAGGCACGACGCTGCCCGAAGAGCCGATCACGTTGCCAAAGCGCACCGCGAGGAATGCCGGACCTCCTTTGTCCCTGGGTCTGGCTTGGATCAATTGCTCAGCCAAACGCTTAGAGGCACCCATCAGGCTCGTCGGGTTAATTGCCTTATCCGTCGAAATAAACACCATGCGCTCGGCCCCAAATTTCTCCGCCAGCTCGGCCAACTGGTGGGTGCCCAACGTGTTGGTTTGCAGCCCTTCCCCGGGATACATTTCCATCATCGGCACATGCTTCAATGCGGCCGAGTGAAAGATCACCTCCGGCGTCTCGTTTTGAAAAACGGTATGCATGGCCGAGAGGTCCCGCACGTCCGCCAAAACCGCATTCACGCAGCTACCGTTATCCTCCTTGCGCAGGCGTTGCTCGATCTGGAAGAGCGAAGGCTCGGAGCTGTCCAGAAGCAACAGCTTGCTGGGCCCCATGGCGAGGATCTGGCGAGAAAGCTCGCTGCCGATGCTCCCCCCTGCCCCCGTCACGAGCACACGCTTGCCACTGAGTAAGCGATGGATGCGCGGCAGATCGATATCCAGCGAATTCCGCCCCAGGACGTCGTCCAGCCCGACAGGCCGTATCTCTTCCACCCGCAGCACGCCATTGGGCATCTCCTGGGTGCTCGGGACAATGAAAAGCGGCACGTGCAAGCGGCGACATTTCCACACCAGCTGTCGTACCTGCTCTGCCGGGAGCTCCGGATCGGTGATGATGATGCGGTCGGGATCAAACCGGCGGCAAACGCTCTCCAGTTGATCAATGCCTCCGCCCACGGGTGCCCCTTGCCAATGCTGGCCATCACGGAATCTACCCCGTGAGTCGACTACGCCAACCACCCGCATGCCCAGTCCACGGCGGCTGCGCGTCTGCTCGATTAATTGGTAAGCCAGAAATCCGGTTCCTACGGAAACAACCCGCGAGGCCCGCACCGGCAGCTCGGAGAGATTACCCGTCAGGATGTGCCGCAGATGCGCCGATAGCGCCATGATACTGCAAAGCGTGGTAAAGAGGAACAGCCCGTTGATAAAGATCACCGAGCGCGGGGCCGTCTTGTCCCCCGAGAATATAAACCACAAATACAGCAGAAAGCCCGACAGTAAGGCAACCGCAGTGCCGACCCGGCAAAAGTCCCACCAACTGAAGCGCGCTACCAGCGGCGAAAACAATCCCAGCGCATAAAACACGATGTATTCCAGCGGCAGGATCCACTTCATCGTGTGCCACATACGTGCTTCCCAATTCACCGGCTCCGTCGGTAAGTTAAACTCAAAGCGGATTTGGTAGGCTAGAAACAGCGAAAGCAGCGCAGCAACGACGATCAAAGCGCCGTGGATGATTCTGGTTCTGCGAATGCCGCTCTTCATGGGATGGGATTATGGAAGCAAGGGAAATTCTGTTGGTCAAAGAATGTCGTTTCCGCGGCTCACATTTGCAAGCATCGCTTCGCCACTGCAATGACCCGGCTCTGCTGCTCATCTGACATCACACTACCACTGGGCAAACACAAACCCGTTTCATAGAGCCGATCCGATACGCCATTCAGGATTCTTTCGTATTTTTCGCACACCGGCTGACGGTGCATTGGTCGCCATACGGGGCGAGCTTCAATGTTCTCTCGCTCCAGTGCTTCAATCAACTCTAGTGAGGTGCACCCAGCGTCTTGGAGGGTGAGACATGTCAGCCAGCGGTTGCATTGCCCCCAGCTTGCCTCTGGCATAAATGAGACACCCTCGGCCTGCAGCTCCCCGGCATACCGAGAAAAAATCTCCCGCCTGCGCTTAATCATTCCTTCAAGGCGTGAAAGCTGCCCCTGCCCCAGGCCGGCCAGCAAATTACTCATTCGGTAATTGTAGCCGGTGTCTTCGTGCAAATACTCACGCACCGGCTTGCGCGCCTGTGTCGATAAGTAGCGTGCGTGTTCGGCAATCGAGGCCTCATTGGTCAGCAAGGCACCACCACCGGAAGTAGTGATTAGCTTATTCCCGTTGAAGGAAAGCGCGGCGACCTTACCAATCGAGCCCGCCCCCCGCTGACCGTGCGTGGCCCCTAAGGCCTCGGAAGCATCTTCGATGATCGTGACGCCATATTCCAGGCACAACGCTTCAATTGCCGCGTAGTCCGCGCATTGCCCATACACGTCGACGACCTGAATTGCTTTGGGCAATTGGCCCGCAGCGGCATCTCGCTTCAGCAAGTCTGCCAGCAGATTCGGGCACATTTGCCAGCTACGGGCTTCACAATCAATCAGCACCGGCTCAGCACCGCAGTAGCGAATGGCGTTTACCGAAGCGACGAAGGTCAATGTGGAGCAATACACGCGGTCTCCCTCGCCAACGCCTGCTTCGAGTAGCGCCAGGTGCAGCGCCGCCGTCCCCGAGGATAGCGCCACCGCATGCGCAGCCCCCGTCACGGCGCATAAACCGTCCTCAAACGCTTTCAAATGCGGCCCCACCGGTGCCACCCAGCCAGAATCAAACGCCGCCATCAGTGAATCACGCTCGGCGGTGGACATATCAGGCGGGGAGAGGTAAATGCGGTCGCTCATGGAAGATCAAAGTTACGGTTGAAAGTTTGGAACACCTCGCCAATAATACCATCTCTATTTGCACAGCTTTTGGCTGTCATTTTCCATTCCAGCATCCAGCACCATGCGCAAGTTTTTACTCATTTTTGGTATCGTCATCGCCTTGGGCAGCCTGTCCGCCTTGGCCTATACGACCTTGTTCTACACACCCACCAAAACCATGCACGGTGACTTGAAGGAGCAGCTGGTGTCCGAATTTGACGGCTGGGAGATTGAAGAGCAGCCCCTGGCCGAGACCGAAGCCATGCAAGAAACCGTCGAAGGCATTTTGAACTTTTCGCAGGCGGTTTACCGCACCTACCAGCGCGGTGGCACCACGATCGGCGTCTATGTCGCCTACTGGGAGCCTAAAATGATGCCTGTGCGCCTGGTGCAATCTCACACGCCGGACGTCTGCTGGGTCCGCAGTGGCTGGGAAATGCATCCCGAGGAAAGTGGCTTTTCCGTGAACTGCCAACTGGAGGGCCAACCGCTCTTTCCGGCCGAAATGCGAACGCTCTCCAAAAGCAACCACACAGAATACGTTGCCTACTGGCATGTGCTGGGCGACCATATTTACGTAAATCGCTCGAAGGCCGGCCAGTGGGACCGCTGGGACCCGATCAAAACACTTTTTGTTTATGGCCTGCATCAGCAGCGTGAGCAATTCTTTGTCCGCATCAACAGCAACCGCCCCATTGACGAGATCTGGGACACCCCGATGATGCAGGAAATCCTCAAGGATTTGGCCGATCTCACCCTCACGCCGCCGGAAGCCCCGGAGCAAGCCTAGTCCAAACATAGAGCCCGCATGGATGAGCCAACTCGACATTCAAGGCAATCGCTCGGGACGCCATCATTCCAGCTCCTACATTTTTAAGCGGGCCCGCTGGGAAATCAGCCGTATCCTTTTCCGGCTAACACCCACCCCGCTTTTCGAATTGCGCTCCACGATTTTACGCATGAACGGCGCGCAGATTGGCAAGGATGTGCACATCCACCCCGGCGCAATCATATCCTACCCTTGGAACCTCCAAATCGGAGATGAGTCGAGTATCGGCGAACGCGCCTTTATCGATAATCACGGTGACGTGACCATTGGGCAGCGGGCGACGATTTCCCAATGCTCCCACCTTTGCTCGGGCACCCACGACTACACCGATCCGACGATGCCTTTGCTCATGCCACCGATTAATATTGGGGACGACGCTTGGGTCTGCGCCGGGTGCTTCATTGGTCCGGGAGTCAACATTGGCACTGGTGCCGTCATTGGAGCACGGTCCATCGTGGTGAAAAATGTTGCTCCATGGATGGTGGCGGTCGGTCATCCAGCTAAGGAGATTAAGCGACGAGAGCTCAAGGAGAAGACGACCTAAACCGGCCCACCCAGCGTATACCACTTGACCAAGCGCTCCAGCGGGAACAAGCCATCCCAAGGTGCCTCAAACAAGGTCATCCGTCCAATGTCCGGAAATCGCTCGGCACCGCGTCGCGAGGCGCATTGGACGAAGTGCAGGCGCGGCTCCCCTTCCAGCGCCAGACCAATGGTCTGGATGCCATCATGGACCAGCGGCAAAATTTCGTCGATACGATCAACTTCGCGTATCGTGATGACGCGCCCATAACAGGGCGAAGCCAACTCAGCACCAGCATCATCCAGAATGACGGTCCATGCCGTGCCTTTTGAGCGCCACACGCGACCGGTCAGCTCGCCTCGAATACGGCGGGCTTCCACGCGCGAAGCATCATCCGGTGAAATCGGTGGCGGGGGAAAACGGACCAGGGCTTTGTCCAGCTCCGCCGCCAAGAGAACGGCAAAGTCTTCGGCAGATAAATTTTCTCCGCGCTCGATAAATATCGTGTGAGGCGAGGCGCAACCAGTTTGCTCAAACACGCAAACATCCGTCGCCGCACGACGCGCCAGTCGCTTAATCTTGCGCTCCTTATCGAAGGCGGATTGCCCAATCACCATAAAGGAAAGCTTTGGCCCAAAGAGGATGTCCTCGGCGGTAACTTTGCGTGGCAAAGTAGCTACCGACTCGATGGCCTCGCGTCCGCCCCATGCCAGGCGCACATCCGCCGCGCTCGAAATTGCTTGTGCTGAAATCGAGTCCTCCCGGTCAAAATATACGACCGCAATCGAGGCCAAAATGTCGTCGCCCAAAAGCTCGCGCCCGCCCGGTGTGACAACCTTCAAGCCACGGAATGCATCCAACAACATCGGCAGCACGCGCGTGAAACGGCTGGCCGCCTTGATCAGGTTTGCGTTACGCGCTAAGATGGATTGCACCAGCGTCAGCATGCCGAGCACCGGCACATTCCCCGCGAGCCAGTGCACGACCAAGCCACGCTGACGGGCACCGAGATGCCGGACGCGTGATCCGGCAATGGGCAACGGACCATCCAGATAGCCACGCCGTCCGCGCAAGCTCTCGTCCGCTAGTCGCGCCAATCGCTCCGGCCGGCACCATGAGCTCAGAAACAGCAGCCCTTGCTGCCGCAATTCGCGCAACTCCGAATCCGGTTCCGCCCAACGGCGGGCAGCCGCGCTGATGATCGCAATCAGATCATCCACGGAATAATGGTCCAACCTCTTGCGACCTTTTTTCAAGCGCTCCACCAACTGTGTAACCGAGTCAACTTGCGGCAGCGATTCCATACTCAGCGGGGCATCCCAACGCCCCTGTGAGGCCGGAGCGTGATCGAACGAAAACAGCAAACGCATGTCTTGTTCTCGCGCGCTGCTACGCGCTTGGGCAGCGGCAACTTTGTCGCCCAGAATATCGCCACAGCCGCGGACTTCGGCATTTTTAGCGCGGCCAAGCACCCGAAAACGCGCACCATGCCAATCACCGGAGTCATCGCGACTGGTGATCACGCCGATGTCATCCGTGAGCACCGAAATGCCCGGGTAGCTGTAGGGCAAAGGTGTTAAAAACTGCAACAGCCCGACCTCGCCATCAGCGCATGGCTCTAGCGTTTTGGGATCACGCACAATGACTTCGGCAAACGCCGGCACCATTTTATCGCCGCTTGGCGCGTCTGGATAGGTGACGCCCATCTGCTCGGTGAAACCATAGAAGTCGACAACGTTCTCCGGCGAAATACCAAAGACGAGCTCTGCGCAACGGGCAAACTCCTCCTTCGAAACAGCGCGATCAGCCAGCTTTTTCCAGCCACCCAAATGCGCCAGCTTCGAACCGGCAGGCAAGGGCAACCTGATGCCTTCCTTCGCCAACGGCTCCAGCGCCATCGAATAAATCAAGTAAGTAAAGCCGAACAACAAAACCGGCTCACTGGATGAGCTCCAAGATTTTGACAAATCAGCCAATACTTTGCGTTGCAAAGTTAATACACCTTCTTGAGGCGACATCGCGTAGTGAACCTCGCGCGCAAGATTGAGGAAGCCCTGCACGGCTGCACTGCGGGCCCCCATTATCCCGCGGCCACTTCGCGGATCGGCATCAAACACAATCAGTGGCCGCCGCTTGGGCCCCAACGCGGCACCCAACACACCGGCCAAGGCACGAACCTGCCGTTTCGCCGTAACGCCGTCAATCGGCGTCGTGCTTGGCATGCCGCTGGTGGCGGAAGATTGTAGCTTCGTCTTAATCTGATCCTCTGGCACCGACCGCAACAGGTCCGCCGAATCCTTAAACGCCTGCACGGGCAGGTAGGGAAAATCCGCCAGCGACTTAAACTCCGAATCACGGTTCAACCCACGACCGGCACAGAAACGCGCATACGCCGCACAGTTATCAACGTGGTGGCGGTATGCCTCATGCATCGCCTCCAACAGCCGCTGAGCTTTTTCGGCAGAAGGCAAGCTATAGGGTGGCGTCTTGATCAAGTTCTCAATCATCGCGCACTTTCCAGCACGGCACGAACCGCATCTTCGTTGACTTCCAGAGGGTTAAACTTCGCACAAGGATCGTCGGCCGCACCTTTGGCAATCTCCGGAATCTTTGCGTAAACTTTGTCTGACAAAGTATCCAGCGACAGCTCATCCGCTAGCTGCTTGATGCCAGCAGCCAAGGCATCCGCGTCAGCAAATCCGCACTTTCCGGCCAAAGTATCATACTTCGCTCGAGCGGCTGAATCACGGCAGTTGAATTCCATAGCCGCCGCCAATAAGCGTCCGGTAGCCGCACCATGCGCCACGCCGAAATCACCCAACTGGTGCGCAATGGCATGGCCGATGCCCGGCACTTTCTGGTTTTGCACCCATCCGGCCAGCAGCGATGCATTGAGCATCGCCAGGCAGAGCGTTTCATTATCCGGACTTTGATAAAACTGTGGCAAGAGCTGCAGGATATCGCCCGCCGCTTTTTCCGCCAAAGCATCGGCCAGTGGATTATTCAGCCGTGAGGCGTAACTCTCCACCGCATGCGCCAGTGCATCCATGCCCGCATTAGCAATGACGCTCGGGGCACAGCCCAAGGCCAAGCGTGAGTCGAGAATTGCAATGTCCGGCAACAGTTCATGCGAAACGATCGCTTGCTTGGCACCACTTGCCTCATCAATAAGCAAAGCCGAGGAGCTGACTTCCGAACCGGTGCCAGCGGTGGTCGGCACCGCAACGAACTTTGCTTTGCCACGCAAAGTTGGCAGCCCGCCCATCAGGAAAAGTCGCTCTCGATCAACGGCCGGATGCTCGTAAAAAATCCAGGCAAGCTTCGCACCGTCGATCACCGAACCACCGCCGATGGCAATGATCCAGTCAGGCCAAAATGCTTCCACTTGCGCCAGCACCGGTTTGAGTGTCGCAAGCTTCGGTTCGCCTTTGGGCATTTCGACGAGGCGCACGACCTCCGCTCCAATCGATCGCTCAATAAGCGCCGCATGATTGGCCAATACCGAGCCCGATGCCAAGACCATTGCCCTCGAGGCGTCCAGCGCACGCAAGGCTCCCAGCGATCCCGAACCGCTAAAGATCTCGCCCGCCGAAACAAACCGGGGCAATGGCAATCGAATTTGAAGCATAGCGAGATTGAATACGGTTACCCGGTGAACGTCAAATGCCAGCTATGGGCAACTCTTTGCGTTTGAGCTTGCCGCTATCCGTCCGCGGCAGACGCTCCAGCCGCCGGAAGACTTGCGGCGTTTCAAATATCTGAAGCACTTCACGACAATGCCGGACCAAGGAGTCTTCATCCAAATCCTGATCGCTCACGTAGAAAGCCGTAATCACCTCAGCGCCGACCACGGCACATTCTTTGACCCCCGGATAACTTTCCAACCGGCGCTCCACATCCATCGGGTTCACTTTGTAGCCGCCGATGTTGATGGTATCGTCCAACCGCCCGGCGATGTAGAGATTCCCCTCGTTGTCAAATTCTCCGAGATCGCCGGTGTGCAGTTCCCCGTTAATTATTTTTTCCTTGGTCAGACTGGCGTCATCCCAATAGCCGGGAGTGAGCGTGGGGCCGCCAATCAAAACTTGGCCATCATCGTCCAATCGCATCTGCACGCCCGCCATTGGCTTGCCCACCGAACGATAGCGAGCCGGCCCCTCCTGCGACAAGGAAATGAAGCAGGAGCGCGACGCCTCAGTCAGCCCGTAGTAAACGAGGATGTTTAAATCGGGCAACGCTGCTTGCAACTGGGCCGCGCGCTCGGGCGGTAATGGTGCCGAATTAACCACCATGAAGCGCAAGTTTTTCGCACGCTCTTTGAAAACTTCCGCATATCGATCAAGCAGCAAAGACACCCCCATCGGCGTAGTCGGGAAGCCAGTCGCGCCAAATGATTCGATCGCCTTCAGCACCCGCCCAATGCGCTTCAAACCAGGCTCCAAATATACTGCGCCACCTGCCAACAAGTTACAATACACGTGGCCGAGCCCAAAGTTGTGCGTCAACGGCAGAGTGATGACTTCGCGATCAGTCGGCCGATAACCCACAAACTCGATGATGTTCGACAGCGCGGCCAGGATGTTGGCGTGCGTCAGCATCACCCCTTTGGGGCGGCCCGTTGTTCCCGTGGTAAACATCAAGGCCGCGAGGTCTTCCGGCTGTCGCTCAGCCGGATGCGCCATAGGTGAATTTTCAAAGATCGCCTCCCATGGCGAAGATTCACTCAGCACCACTCTCGCCCCCGTCCGCTCGATAATCGCGGAAATTTGTGCCTCGGGCAGCGCGGGATCCAAGGGCACCACTACCGCTCCGGCAAACTGCCCCCCGAACAATGCGACAACGAAGCGGGCACTGTTTGGCAGGCAGACCACCACGCGATCTCCGGCCGCGACACCTTGCTCCAGCAACCAAGTGCCAACGCTAGCAGAGGCGGTCGCCAAAGACACGTATGTGTAAGACTCACTCGCGTCAGCAACGGCAAGAGCATCAGGCCATTGCGAAGCACCGCGGCCAATGATATCAGCTAACTTTTGCAAGGCCGCCAGAGGTTATGGTTTCGGCAACTACGCCGAAAAAGACTAAGCCTGATATCGCCGAAGCGCATCTTGAAAATCGCCCACCGTTTCCAAGTCAACGGCATCGGCAACATCGAAAGTGATACGAAACTCTTTTTCCACAGCCATGATCAGATTCATGTGCGCCAGGGAATCCCACTCCGGAATATCGCCCGCGCCGAGTTCTTCCGAGTATTGGCCGGGCTCGATTTTTAACTGAGCGATGATGAGGTCTCGAAGCTTTTCTTCCATTTGCTCAATGCGTGTGGTTTTCCGTGGATAAGTCAAGGGCGGGCCGCTGCGATCATTTTCGCTTAAAAACAGGCCGCCCCGGCATCGTGGCCAGCGTCACCCCAGGCTCGACATCCATGGCGGCAAAGGTGTTTGCGGAAACGCGGGCCCAATCACCAATCTTTACACCAGGATGCAGCACGGCGTTACTCCCTAAAAATGCCCCCTGCCCCACCTGACATTGGCCGGTAACGACAACGCCCGGGCATAGCTGTGCAAAGTCCTGAACCTGCGCCTCATGTCCCACCACTGCCGAGACGTTGATGAGCGCATGGGCACCCACCACCGCCTCCGGCGCAATGGATACAAAGTGGCCGATAAAACTGCCCGCACCGATGGACGCATCGGTCGCGACTTCCGCCCGTGGGCTGACCAGTGTGGCTGGCACAAGGCCCGCGGCAGTCAATTGCTCCGCGATTCGCTGGCGCACCGCGTTGTCACCAATAGCGATATGAAAAGACGCGCCAGCCGGCACTTTGCTGACCGCTTCAAGGGGCGAACCAAGCACGGCATAGCCGCCCATGCGTTCACCAACGGCGACGCGATCGTCAGCCAAACCAGCGATCTCCCAATCCGCCGCGCCAGTTGCATTCATCGCATTGGCCAGCCAGATGACCTCCAATGAAAATCCTCCGGCACCGATGATGAGTAGTGGTGTTGCCATGTTAAAAGCGTCGTTGTTTGTCCGGGAAAATCAATCCAATTGGTAAGGCCCCTCACCCGGAGCAATCAATTCGACTAATCCCCGCAGCGGATCGTGGAACCACATTATCTCCCGCAGGAAAGCCGCGCCGATCGCTGGTTTTCCCAATGGTACACAACCGGATGCTCGTAATTGCTGAATCGCCGCACTGAAATCGCCCACCGCATAGGCAGTGTGATGCAGCGATACTTTGCGATCCAAAGCCCGTTGCAAATGGCTGGCTTCACTGTCGGAGCTGATCAGTTCTACCCAGTGTGCATCGTTCGCGTTTCTCAGCAAACATACGCGTGCCTGCTGTCCAGCGTCATGAATAATGTCACCGTCGGTTTCGTAGCCATAGGCGTTCACCCACTGCAAACGTGCACCCGCGATATCCGAGACCAAATAGCCAATGTGGTGGAGTCTAAATTCGTTATTCGTCACCTTGAGAAGTCCCTCGAAATTCAGGCATGGTGTCCGAGCCATCGGGCGAAATCCCCTCTCGCCGCAGCACTGTAGTGAAGGTCATTAACAGGATTTTAAAGTCCAGCCACAAACTTTGATGATCGACATACCACACATCCAATCGGAATTTTTCATCCCAGGAGATTGCATTGCGTCCATTGATCTGAGCCCAACCGGTGATGCCTGGGCGCACTTCATGACGCCGCGCCTGCTCCGGCGTGTAGCGCTCCAAATACCGCACCAGTAAAGGCCGGGGCCCCACAAAACTCATTTGCCCGCGCAGGATGTTTAGCAGTTCCGGCAATTCGTCCAGACTACTTGCCCGCAGCCATCGTCCAAACGGTGTTAATCGCTCACTATCGGGCAGCAGTTCTCCGGCGGCATTGGTCTGATCGGTCATCGAGCGAAACTTGATCAATGAAAAAACGTTCCCATGCAGGCCAGGCCGAGGTTGCCGAAAAAAGACCGGAGAACCGAGTTTGAGGCGCACCAAAAGCATCAGCACCAGAAACAATGGGGCTAAAGCTAATAACAATGCTAGGGCCAGAATGAAATCGAATATCCGCTTCATGGCCGTGATTTTATCGGCGAGGAATTTTCCGACTTACAGGCGCCAGTAGTCGAAACCGGCTTCAATGGACGCCTGTCGGTCGAAAAGTCCACGCACATCGACCAGACTGGGATTGTCGCCCGAGCACAAGGCCTTGAGAGCCGTCAAACTGAGATGCTCACAGAATTCCTTATGGCGCACCGCAGCAAGCACTGCATCGAACTGACCGTCTTTCGGCATCTCTTTGATGATATCGACACCGTACTCGTGGCGCACTTCTTCTGGGTCGGCCATCGGATCGCAAACGACCGCCTCTACGCCGAATTCGATGAGGTGCTGATAGACGTCGACAATGCGGGTATTTCGCGTATCGGGCACATTCTCTTTAAACGTCCAACCGAGGATCAGAACCTTGGCCCCCTTCACCATACTGCCTGAGCGGATCAGACCATGAATCACTTGTTGGCCGATGTAGGCACCCATACGGTCATTGATCCGGCGCCCAGCGAGAATCAAATCGGGATGGTGCCCCACCTCCTGCGCTTTGTGCGTGAGGTAATATGGGTCCACTCCGATGCAATGCCCACCGACCAAGCCCGGCTGAAATTTAAGAAAATTCCACTTGGTGCCAGCCGCTTCGAGCACGGCGTTAGTGTTGATATCCAGTCGATCAAAGAGCACCGCCAATTCATTCATCAGCGCAATGTTAAGGTCGCGCTGGGTGTTCTCGATAACCTTGGCGGCCTCGGCGACTTTGATGCTCTCCGCCCGGTGAATACCGGCCGTGATGACGGCACCATACAGCTCGCTCAGGTAGTCCAGCGTCTCGGGGGTATCACCGGCCACCACCTTCACAATTTTCTCAACGGTATGCTCGCGGTCTCCTGGATTAATACGCTCTGGCGAATAGCCAACAAAGAAGCCCTCTTTCCACTTATAGCCGCTGCTTGCCTCCAAGATCGGAACGCAAATTTCCTCAGTAAGCCCCGGGTAAACGGTCGATTCATAAACCACAATCGCGCCTTGCTTCATGTGCTTACCGACCATCTCGCTAGCCCCACAGACCGCCTTCAAATCCGGGCGCATGTGCTTATCAATAGGCGTCGGCACCGTGACGATAAACACGTCAACATCGAGCAGTTGCGAGGCGTCATTGGTGAACTGAAGCTTCGTCTCAGCAAGATCCCCACTAGAGGCCTCGCCCGTAATATCGAGGCCCGAACTCAGTTGATCAATTCGAGTCTGGCTAATGTCAAAGCCACATACGTTGAAGCGCCGTGCCAGGCAAAGCGCCAGCGGCAAACCAACGTAACCTAACCCCACGATAGCAATGCGTGTGTTTTCCAATGGGCTAAATTTCATAGAGTAATCGTAGTTGTAAAGTTAGTAGTCATAACAGGCAGCAGCGGCGGGCCAACAGAATTTTACACGGTCGTCGGAAAGGTCGGCTGAGCGCCAGATTCGCTGAGTAAGTCTTCAACCGATGTGCTCCAAGCGGAGAGCATGATTCCCTTCCGCGAAGCAATTTCCTTGAGCGCTTCGAGATTCGATTCAAGCAACTCAGCTGTAACAACGACCTCGTCGATATCTTCATCAACGATAATGCTCTCCAGCTCATCGACACCACCGAGCACACGCACCCCGTGAACGTATCGGCGACGCAAATTGATGTCATCATCCATAAAGCCGATGATTTTCTTGGTCGCCATTTCATCAGGGTGAATCAATCGGAGCTCCCGCAAGTAGAGCGAGCCTCGATTTCCCGCGCCATAGAGCAGAATATGACGTACCACATATCGATTGCTCGTGCGCTCCTCAAGTGCCGTCACCAGCATCCACTCACGGAGAGTCTGCAAGATCACTCGGGGTGCAAAAATCCCGACCATCGCAATAAAGGTGAACACAATGCAGATTCTTAGATCGCTCATGCGTAAATCAGCCTCTGCAGCAGAAAGGAAAGCGAACGTTAGCAGCACACCGATCGACAACGAAAAGAACAGCAACAGGTAGTCGCGAAAATTACTGCGGGACCAAACACGCGAATAGGTATTGCCCAGCACGAGCATCAAAAAAACTGGAGAAATCCACACCGGCAGTAAGCGCGCCCAGTCTCCAATCGGCAGCTTCTGCATCTGAGGAATCTCTAACAACATGGCCACTACGAGACTGATGGAGAGCCACAATAAATCCCAAACCGGATACACGATCATACCGTAGAGCGCACGTCCTGGACGCTTGATTCCCTGCACCAGTAAGCGGCCAGTGTCCCAAATTTCAACATGCACCACGTGGCGAACAACCACATAAACGCCTGCAATGAAAACGATCAGGAAAAGCCCAACTAAGGCCTTACTCATAAAGATCGAAAACAACCCAATCGTAACCAGCAGGAAATTCCCAACATACATTAGGATCGCGACTTTGCGCTGGGAGAAGCCTGCTTCCAGCAAGCGATGATGCAAATGATCTTTGTCGGCACCCATGATTTTCGGGCCTGATGTTTCACCAGACAACTTAGCCGACAAGCGACGAGCTGAGCGCCGCCAGATGGCCAAAACAGTATCCATGATAGGAATTCCTGCGGCAAGAAACGGAACGCCGATGCTAACGAGTACGGTCGATTTCCCTGCGCTTTCCAAAGCCAATGAAGCTAGAGTAAAACCAAGAAACATTGAACCAGTATCGCCGAGAAAAATCTTTGCCGGATGAAAATTATAGCGCAGAAAACCCATCACCGCTCCAATCAATGCCAAGGCAACAAGCGAATCCGCCGCTTCCCCTCTCAATAAAAATGCTGCGCCAATTCCAAGGCAGGATATAACCGCCAAGCCTCCGCAGAGTCCATCCAATCCGTCGATCAAATTAAAGGCGTTGATAAGCGCGACACACCAGATGATAGTGAGCGCTAGATTGAGATACCAAGGGAGATCAACCCCCAGCATATGGTTAAATCCTTTGTCCGAAAGCAAAAATAACAGACAACTAGCTGCGACCTGGCCCCCAAGTTTGTAGAGCGGGCTGATCCCCTTGATATCATCCCAAATACCGACTGCACAAAGCAAACCTGACGCAACGATAAAGCCCTGCCACCATGACATATCCAACTTGCCATTAAACAACACGGATGTCTCATAAGAGATCGGCCAGACGTATGCGTAAAGGAGCAGTAATGTGAAATTGAAAGCGATGAAAACGGCGACCCCACCAGCCCGCGGAATGGGCTTAGTGTGAATTCGGCGCTCGTCTGGCATATCAATCATGCCAATAGCTGGGCCCACTCGTATCATGATTCGAGTGAGAATTAGCGATACGACAAAACCGATGCCAAAAACAGCAAAGTATTTAGTCAGATCGTTCATTTCAAGTTACACGAGGATGCCATAGTGATAAACCGGAATCCCTAACGCCTAGAGCAAGTGATGGGCAAGCCGAAAGAAAATTGCTAGCTTGATGGAGTCGATGAATCAGCTTTACGGAATTGTAAATCAATTGATTCGATTTCCAACCAGTCATCAGTGTACTGATTAGAAACTCGGACTCCGGTGTAAACACGCACCGAGCCTAAAGGGATTTCGCATTCAGTCGCGGTAACGATCCATTCAGGAAAATATCCGGGCTTTAGTCGGTCTCTATGAATTACCTCTGAAGTTTTTCCTTCGGCATCCATGAAATACAAAACCAGCTCCATTTGCGAGCCAGGACTGATGTGCCCCCGCACACGCCCCTCAAGCTTGAAGTCTCCCACGACGCCGTCGCTGATATCAAGCCAGCGAAAAATGCTACAATAGTCGGCTCCCTCAATACGTAACCTAGCGAAAGGCTCTAGAATACGCTTAACCCTTAACCCCTCTGCATGTGAGACCATCGTCGCCCATCCCCGCCGAAAATCGCTGGGGGATACGCTTTCAGGGCCACCGCCGTCCAAATCACCTTCGAAGATTACATTGGTAAAATCTTCTTCAGCCACGGACTGCCACCCATTACTCCAGCGGCTCAATGGATCAAGACCATCAACTAACTTCAGCATCGTAGAACTTCTCGGAAATGCATCCCGATCAACTGACAGCCAGCGTCGTTGTTTATCACGAAAATTGTCAATTTGCTGCACTGTCGGCTTCGAATCCATGCCAGGATAACCGATCTGCATCCATGCGTCGTAAAGCTCCGCACCGGCGAGCGTAACTGCCCATGCCGATTCAGTCTCGGCTATCAGATCAAGCACAGCGGCTTGCTCTTTTTCGCTGTCAATAGTTAGTGCCAAGTGACGCGCCTCATCCAAGCATTCGCTCATCAACGCACGTCGCTCGGCGGGATACAATGCAAACTGATCTGCGTTATTCCAGTATTTCAACCACATGCCCTCGCCAGGTTGAGACATCCAAGCTTCCTCAGCATAAGCAAAGAACCGAGTCATCGCCTCGGCAGCTGGGCCATACATCCGCTTAAAGTATCCCTCGAGCGCCTTGCTTTGATTGATATCGACGTCCCAGGCCAATTGTCCTGCTAACCAATACTTCGGCGCATCAAACCCCCAAACCGGATTCCCGGAATAAAAGATACCTCGTGCCCCCTGATCATAGAGATAGCGCACGCTGGCCGATTCGATCTGTGGGAAATAGCGTGGTATTATATATGGTTGCCCTTGATAATATTCCCAAGCACCGAACATCTTCACCCCCGACTTGCCCCAAGCATCGATTAGTGCTTCGTCCTCTGCTCGATAATGAGAGTCATACCATTGGCTTTGGTCCGTGCAAATATATGGCATAAGGTTTGCCGCCACAGGGAAAGATGGTGGTAATTCTGTCCACATGTACGCCAATTGTGTGATGACTGGCGGATGCTCCATCTGGGATGCACTTTCTGCAACCGCATTGCTAAAGCCAAAAACCAGATCAGAGTAGTTTGGCTTACCGCGAAAGTAGGAAAATGGGAGCAAGAAATCACGTGTTCGCGGAGAATCATCATAGCGAATTGAGTCATTCGTCCCGATGGACACCGTCAATAAATCGGGACTAGCTTCAGCCCGGTTTTTAACAAACTGGCTGACATATTCGACCAATTCCGGTTCTAATAAATCGGGTTGCGAGCCATTGCCTTTCACATCGGATAACGATGTCCGCTTGCCAAATCTCCATGCTCTCCACTCCGGATGCTTCGCCAACACATCTCGCGTTATGATTCTGTGGAGTTCGTGGTTGAAGTTAAAGTGTTGGCTAGCGCCATTTCTTAGCGCCCATAAGCCAGTCTCACTGTCCGTCTTTAATCGACCGCCAAGCAAAAACTTACGATCAAGGTAATCGGGCTGTATATCTCTTGTCCCCACTCGCAGCGCAAAACGCTCACTGCTAGGGATACGCTCTCCGAGCACCCCTGGGAAGCCCCATTGGCATTCCATGACCTCTTGGAGGAAACGATAAACACCCGAGCGTGTCGCCTCAGGCGTGCTCCCATTGATAACCAAACGTCGTGGATGAGTTAATACCGTGGTGCGTTCCCAAGAAGCTGTATGTAGTAACTCACGACGACTGTCTCCAGTCAGTTGCCGTCCGTCCCAACTACCATAGACACGATCGATACGCGCCCGAATCGTACTACCAATAAATATACCATCAGCAATGACAACTCCCTGTGGCTCTGGCCCCACTGACCAGTCATTCCCAGAAGCCACTTCCAAGATTCGCGCTAAATCTTCAGCAACTTGGCGCTCGGGCGAATCCCCTTCGGCATTCGCCGGGTAGTAAATCGCTCCCAATACTGAATCACCATCCCACAAAGTCATCGTTTTAGTAACCGCAGTTCGCCGCGTTTCAGCGACAACCTGAAGACAACTTAAAACTAAAATACATGCCAATAACCGCATCATGAGTCCAACACCTCCGCAAACTGGTTAATCAGCACGGACTTACCAAGATGCGATTCAACCAACTCACGGCCATTCCGTCCCTTTAATTCTATAGCCGAGGAGTCCATTTTAACCAAGGTGCGAAACAAAGTCTCAGCCGCATCCACGTCGCCATGGTTAACACGCCAACCGCAATCATGCTCTCTCAGCACATCGCCTACATGGCATTCACTGGGCCCCAGTAAGAGGATCGGCTTTGCTAGCGACAGTGCATTATAAAATTTACAAGGGTGAACCACACCTACCATTTTTTCACCCATGCTCACCAAGTGCACGTCTGCTGCCGACAGCGAGTAACGGATCTGGTCCAGCGGTTGGTATGGCAGTGAGAGCATGTTCTTGGGCTGATGCTGCTCTATCGCAGCATCCACGTCTTCTTTCCCCAAGCCACCACCGATAAAAACGAACATAACCTTATCGCAATCCTGCATCTGAAGTGCCGCTTGGATTACTGTGCCGAGAGGATGCACAACCGAATGGTTTCCGCTATACATCACCACCAATTTGTCATCTAAACCATGTTTCGTGCGAAAGGAATTCTGGGCATGTTCAATGCGCTCCAAATGATTCTCCATTGGCCACGGGGGAATCTCATGATGCTGACAAGGAGCAGTCGGTAGTTTTCGCTTCATGGTCGCCAGCATAAACCGATCCAAAGAAATAACGTCTGCTGATGCCGCCAATGCCCGCCGGTTAAGCCACTCAAAGGCCTTAACCATCGGATGACTTTCTGGCAAAATTTTCTGCACAACGACCTGGTCCGGATTGATATCCATTACCCAGAATTTTACCTTCACTCGACGCAACCAGCGCAGTGCAACGGCGACTCCACTTCCCATCGGCGGCGATGTCGTAACCAACACCGCATCAGGCTTCCGCATGAACAGACCATGCAAAAATGCCTGAAGACAAAACAGCAACTGCCCAGCCAAGCGCTGCTTGATACTTCCCTTGCCCAACGAAGAAAATGGCAACCGCCGAATCCTTACGCCATTTAACACCTCTTGCCTCGGGAATTGCTCTTCCGGATTGTCATAACCTCGGTCGGCCGTCAGCACTGTGACCTCCCACCCCCGCGCCGCCATCTCCTCAGCCGCGTCCGCCATATATTGACCAACTGCCGCCGGATCGGGCACGTAAACCTGAGAAATTAACAATAAACGCTTAGCCATTAGTGAGAAGGATTAATATCGAGAGGCATAGTAATTGCCTACTGACATTATCGTCGCTTGATATCCTAGAATGCTGATAATGAAATATGCCCGGCAAAGAGCATAACGCCGCGAACCATTACCTATGATTTGACCAACCGCGTGTAGAGTGAAGCATAACGGTGTGCAATAGCCTCAGCCGAATAACGCTGAGCATTGGCACGACCATTTTCAATGAGCGAGGCGCGCCAAGTGGGGTCTTTGATCAAGCGCTCAACTCCACCGCGTATAGAAGCCACATCAAAAGGATCGACTAGACATGCCCCCTTACCCGCCGTGTCCGTCATTGGCGCGATATTAGAAGTAATCACCGGCCGCCCGATTGCTTGCCCCTCAATAATAGGAAGCCCAAAGCCTTCAAAAGTTGAAACTAGCCCGACGATGTCCGCGCACATGTATTCCTGAACAATTTCCTCGGTTGTTAAATTACATGCTGTCGTAAACTTGACGCCGTTTATTTCCAATACTTTTAACTGCTGCTGATTTGGCTCACCAATCAATCGCAGCTCGATGTCTAATCCAGAGAGAGCCATCGCCAAGCGCTCCAAATTTTTATTAACCTTTGTCCCAAGGCATAAAATTCGTGGTGTACTAATGGGAAATGGCTTAGGTGAAAATTTAAAAGCGGGTGATACGGGATCAGGAATAACTTCCGCATGCGAAATTTTCCGCCCAATCATCCTCTCAACCGCTTGACGGGTGGCATCCGATATAAAAGTCACCGCGCTGGCTCGCTTGATCGGCCCAGAATACCACAAATATTCGAAGAGTCGCTTCTTCCAGCCCGTAAATGCATTGGTGTCTCCAGTGTCATGAATCGTCAAAACCAATCCCCGACGAGGTAAAGTTAGCGCCAAATAATGCACCTCCCCAGTAATGTGGTTAATATCGCCCCGATGCTTTTTGGCTCTCTGGCAATTCTCCCACATCGCGCGTGGCGACGCAACACGATGACGACAAAAATACGCATTCTGCTCGATCTCAGACGGCAGCGCCACCCGCACATCTGAAAACACCTGTTCGATGCTGAACGCACACCCTTGTTTTCTATAGTAAAAGGTGACTTTCATTCTATTTTCCGGAGATGCTGTGCTGTGCACGCAAACTCACTACAGGCCAGATCAGTCATTCCCAATGACTTGCATCAAGCGCATCTTTTTGTGACTAATATGAATAGCCACTGGCCATGCCCAACAAAGTCGAATTTCCCTAAATCGCAAACAGGTAAGATGGGATAAATAGACATTCTTAGTATAAAATGAATCGACTAATTTAAAAAAACAACGCAACCGATAAACACGTTCCTAAGAATAGTTGAACATAGTCATAATAATAATAATAATATCGCCCAAGA
Source organism: Cerasicoccus sp. TK19100 (assembly GCF_027257155.1). Classification (NCBI taxonomy): domain Bacteria; kingdom Pseudomonadati; phylum Verrucomicrobiota; class Opitutia; order Puniceicoccales; family Cerasicoccaceae; genus Cerasicoccus; species Cerasicoccus fimbriatus. The sequence goes on along the minus strand of NZ_JAPWDU010000007.1, from coordinate 243,863 downwards.
AATATTTGATTTTAACTGAGAATAATAGTTCGACTGTTGCACATCTCCCAGAGCTCTAGAACTAGTAACAGCTTCGTGATTACTAATACCAGTATTCACATCACTCCTTCAAGCCATTCAGCCCATCGCTTATAGGTTACGGAACGATTAAAATGCGTCTCGAATAATCGAAGTCCATTACGGCCTTCCCCCTTCATACGGCTACGATCATTGCAATAGCAGCGCAAGACAGAGACAAGGCCACACACATCTCCGCAGGTGTAGTGACTGCCACATTGATATTCATCAATCAAAGCTGCCATTTCACCAGGCAAGCTATTAATTACCGCCAATCCCGCCGCTAGGTACTCGCCTGCTTTGTAGGGAACTGCAACCAAAGATTCTGGACGCATCGGAATGATGCCAATATCAGCGCGCTCCAGCAATTTGCTCAAGCCTTCCCCTTCGAGATATCCATGAAATCGGATTTGACTTTCGAGCTTAAGAGATCTCACAAGTGCCCTGAGGTCTGCTTCCTGCTCCCCTTGACCAGCTAGGTCCAATTCAACGGGAATACCATCCTTGTGGTAAAGTCGCTCCACGGCCATAACCAGAGTTTTGAGGTCATACACCCGCCCCATCGCCCCTAAATACAACAAGCGCGGAGGCGAATTATCAGCTGACTTACGAGGCTGAACACGCAGCGATGAGGCACCAAGATAGCAAACATGCGGCTGCCCCTTCGCCCCCTTTAGCTTAGCCCATTCAGCGAATGCCAAAGACTGGGCCGATATCGCATCTACGGAAGCGTAGACCTTACGCGTTTTGGCATAATATGTATTTAAGGCAAGACGGAGCGCAGAGCGGGCTCCCGGGATTCGTGGAGCCAGCAACATGAAATTATCAGGCCAAGCATCCATCACATCAATGACTACTCTACAGCCATATCTCTTTTTCCAAGTTAAAGCAACCCGCCCCGTGTCCATTGGCGGCCAGCTAAATAGGACTACATCCGGCGCATCCCTTTCGAACAAGGCATTCCCTTGGTGCTCAAGGTTCCGTGCAAAAATTCGATGATTTCGTGATCGCGCTAAGCCTACGTTCTGAAAGTAGGCAGGTACATCCACTAATCGAAGTTCAAAATTCCCAGCTTGCCTTAAAGCACATTTGTCTACCGTGCGCTTAGCCTTCCGGCGGTGGCTCCAAACCGAACTCCACCAAGTCACATCATGCTCCCGTAATGAAAGGGTTTCACTGAGAGTCCAATAGCGTTGTTTAGCCCCTTCACCTGGAATGTTATCGTAAGGGTTAATGATCCAGATTCGCATCAACTTCAAATCGGTAGATTATCCCGTTTACGCCTAAGCTCTTTAATTTTCAAAGTGATTAAAAAATCGTAAAACATTATCATCATACAATAATTAAATCCAACAACGCCATCTAGAAAACCCATACGCAACACATACAAGTAGAGAAACTTACAGAGCCAGCGAAAAGGAAGAACGACGTGCAGGCGCTTCTGAGCTCGGCGACGAATTAAAGGATTAGCACTAAAAATTTCTTTCCATTTGAAAGGCTGCCGAGCGAGCGAAATAGAAAGCTCTGCCTCTTCACTTGCATAATGAATGTGCTTCTCCAACCACGCGTTAATCCCTTTGGAAAAATTGTAATGATCATATGGAGTATCTATGCTACCAATGCCACGCAAAACTTGATCTTCCTTCTGGCCATGACCAGCTTTGGCAAAGCGAACCTCACCAATTTTTATAAGACGCACCTGTGGGTAGGGGTATTGCGTGCAACGCGGTATCCATTTACCAAGAAAGATGATTCGATTCGGGACCCAGTAAGCACTGTGCAAATTCAATGCAATCTTGGTTTCACACTCGCGCTTCAACATATCATTAAATCTCTCATCCGCGTCGAGGTGGAAAAGCCAGTCATATTTAAAGTCAATAAAATCCAATGCGAAATTGCGCTGTTGCCCAAAATCTTCAAATTTGTTTTGATACACCCTAGCCCCACATTCTTTAGCAATATCTACCGTGCGATCAGTGCTGCAAGAATCTAGGACTACGATGTCATCACACCAAGGAACGGACTCAATGCACGCCCTTATGTTAATTTCCTCGTTTAGCGTGAGTATGACAATTGAAAAGCCGCACATAGTAAACTAATAAAAACCGGATCGACCCCAGACAGTCCAAAGGGGTATAATAAATCAACGCACAGATACGTAGCTTAGATTATATTTTGAGATCACTCACTGAATAAATTACGATCTTTTATGATTCTAGCCGGATTGCCTATTACGACCTTCCAGGGAGGCACATCTTTAACCACAACCGATCGCGCTCCAACCACTGCGCCATTTCCTATAATAACAGACGGACCAATAAAAGTTTCTGCGCAAAGCCATGCGTCATCGCCTACAGAGATAGGTGGACACAGCAACGGCATGGTGGGATCAGTAAAATCATGAGTACCTGCGCAAAGGTGCGCAAATTGGGAAACGGTAGAACGCCGCCCAATATTAATAAAACCCAGATTGTAAATGTATGCACTATCACCGATAGATGAATAATCGCCTATAGCTAAATTCCAAGGAAATTGAATGACGGCTGTTGGATGGATCCGCACATCTTGACCTACTTTTGCTCCGAAAAGCCGCAGAAGAGAGTTACGAAACCCGTAAGCAACACGTGGTGAACAACGAAAAAAACAACGACATAAACCCCAACAAAGCCTAGCAGCCAGTATACGCTTGCTATATTTAACCGCCTTGCGGTTTGCCTTAATATTGAGCTGCGTCATAATTCATTTCATCGGTCACAAATGAGTTTCATTGCCCGAAGTGCCCTCAGTTCGCGAACTAAGGCAAGATAGCGATCAACAACAGCATCCCAATTAAACTGCTCACCCACAAGGGCACGAGCATTATTCCGGGTGGCTTCAGCAAAATGCGGTTTGCTCAATATATGAGAATAAGCATTTTTAAATGATTCAGCCGAGCAGTCAACAACTAAACCCGCATGGTGCAGCTCCAACTCGGGAAAATTCGCTTCGGGCGTCGTAACCACGAACGAGCCAGCTGCCATCGCCTCCAATAGGCCCATCGAGAACCCTTCACCCGAGGTCGGCAGCGCATAAATTGATGAGGCATGCAACACAGCGCGCAGGTCAGCGCCCTCTAGGCCAGATCGCGCAATGAGAAAATCACCTAGACCAAGAGTATGAATACGCGCTTGGATCTGCGGTAACATGCCAGTCGCGTCCGGACCGGCCATTAGGCCATTAACTAATATTCCCTCCTGCCGCGCGCGGTGAATCGAATCAATAAATATGTCTGGTCCCTTACGGCTATCGTAGCGATTCAACCAAACAACCATTGGACCAGCAGCAAGACGTTGCAAGTCTTGCTTTAGCGATCCACTGGGTTCTGCGGGAACTCGCCAAGCCTCAACGTCTACCCCATTTGGAATATGGGCAATTCGAGCGTTAGGCCTTAACGAACGATAAACATCGGCCTCTCTTTGCGAAAGCGCTATTAGAGCATCAGCACGCTTTAGAATCTTTTGCTCACACAATGTAATGAACAATTTCTTCAACCATGCACGACGTCCAAAACGCCGAGGATCAAGGTTACCGCGCTGATGATAAAAATAAAGGGAACTAGAAGATTTGGCTACAAGTGAAGCTTGAGGATTACTTGCCAGGAAACCAAGCTGACTGTTAATGACGTCAAACTCTCCGCCACATTGCCAGATCCACTGATGCCAATTATCTGTCATTCTAAATACAGATGCTTTCTGCAAAGCGTTCAGCGGCAACCCCTGCCACCAACAGCGCGCAGTATCGAAATATAAAACATCTACGCCATCGCGCCGAACAGGCCGTGCGATCGGCACATCCAAGACCTCGTCGCCATCACAATTAATGGCGGCAACAGTGACGCGACACCCACGTTGCACGAGTTTTTTCGCCAAAGCAGAGACACTCTTGATTGGCCCCCCGCCGCAACGGGCCGGTGGATAAGCACCAGTATTAAACAATATGTGTAATTCATCAGCCATGAACACAGCTAGGCCTTGTTCCACCTAACAACCATTGATAAACAGAAGCCATTCGTTCACCTTGTCGATCCCATGTAAAATTCTGAGCAACAAGCCGCTTCGCGGAATTGCTCATTTGCGCACGTCCCATCGAGGGCATGTTATGGATAACGAGCAGCGCCTGAGCAATACTATCAACTTCAGGCCTTATTTCCAATGCGGCACCTGCTTCAAATCCCTCAGGGAGATTACATTCGCGAGTGATCAAGGTCGGAGCGCCATAAGACCACGCCTCCAATACCGCCATTGGAAGACCTTCACTGAAGGATGGCAGTACAAACCACTCAGTTTCCATTAAAAGCCTTTCCTTCGCGTCACCGTACACTGAACCAAGAACCTTCACTGATTCAGAAATGTTCAAGTCGTGAATAAGCTGCTGGCATCGCTTCAAGTAACCACCATCATCAAAACCTGCAATTTTCAGTACCCAAGAGGAAGCAAAATCAGGAACCTCTCGGCAAGTTTTACTCCAGGCATTGACGAGATGTTCAATCCCTTTTTTGGGGTGAATGCGCCCCAGAAAAACAACAGATCTCCGACCATCGGCTGCCCTATTTTCAGCCTGCTTAACAAAAGGTAGATCAACTCCATTTGGTATTATAGCAATCGGCCCCTGATAGCCATAGTCACGGAAAGATTCCGCCTCGTTCAGATTTAATGCATGCATGCAGGGTGCTTCGAGAATCAGCCTATTTTCATAAAGCACACGAGGTATAATTTTTTTATAATACGAATTTTGCAAGGCCCATTTGTCCAACATACCATGCGCACTCAACAAGTATCTCTTTCTGCGTCGGCGACCACATTTTTCTGTTACGTAAGAATTATAAAGCCATACGCCATGATTATGCAGAAGGTCGGGATCAAACGCTTCAACTTGGCGAACCATTTGCGGTGAGAAGGAGTATGGTCGCGGCCCTAAGATTTGAGACTGGTAAACGGATATTGGCGACCATCGGTCACAATCTTCTTTAGAGTAATCATTACCATTAACAAAAAGCGCAGCCCTAGCGCCTGAGGCATTCACCGTTGCCCTAGCAAAAGCCGGGACACTATAGTAAAAGCCGCCCGAACGCTTAGAAATAGAAGCAACTAAAACAGCAAACTTCATGACCGATAAGTCGATAATTCAAAGTGCAAAAATAAAATATCAGCTAACGTTTTCATTGTTCATATACACTGCGCAACCCCCTAGTTATTACTTGAGGAATCGACTTCCTCCATCAAGACGGAGTATACCCTTTGGGCACGTTCAAATAGAGGATGCGACTCCACCAACTTTACATATTCTTTTTTCAAACGCTCCTTATCAGCATTAGGCAATTGACTTACGTGGGCTTCACGATTATCTTCAGCAATGTCCATGACTTTGTAAACTTTCGCCATACGTCTATCGAAATTCGTTTCATCAAAATCAAGTCGCACCGTCTCGGCCACCAAACGAACAAGCTTTTTGGGCTCTGATACAAGCTCATAAAATGAGAAAATTGTAAATGAATCCAAATGAGATTCAACATATTCATTATAGTCAACATAATCCCGAATGAACGTCGACACATACGATGCATCTCCGTTTGCTCGCATAACAACTAGCGAAGTAATAGTACTAACTGGATCTCTGACCAGAACGACAGTTGGTATATTATACTTAAGCGCGAGCTTAAGTGAAGCGATTGTGTGTATGTGTGTGGATATTGCTAGCGCAGGGAAAAATTCATGGAGCATACGCATAGCAAGTGTATTTGCAGAACGAGGAAAACCAGTCAGATGCAATTGTGTCGAACGGTCCGGCATGCGCCCCCTAACTGGTGGCCTAACTATTGATAAATAGAGAGAGAACGCAAAAGGACTATTGCGAATTAACTTACGCAGAAACAGTTTCATTTTATAATAATAAAAATCAAAACAAACTAACACTGCCCAAAATCACAGCACAATTTCATCCAAGACACGCTGGGCGCAACTCCGTGCACTGAAATGCAACTTACCAGTTTGCCACCCTGCTTTGCCCAAGTCAGCAAGCTTGTCTGGATATTCAAAAAAGCGCTTCAACATCGCGGCATCATCATCAAGGGATTTCATCCCTAAAATTATAGAATCTTTTCCGTGGGTAAGATAAGAATTAACATCGGGCACAGGCGAAGTAATCACAGCAATGCCTAACTCAAGCATCTCAACCAAACGCGTAGGAAACGAAGTACGCTCAGACTCATGATCACGACGAAGCACAAATCCGGCGATGGCTTTTCTCTTAATATTCAACAACTCACACTCAGAAACACGACCATAAAAATACACATTATCACGCAGATCGGGATAGTTAGTAAAAGCCTCCTCAACGCATTTAGACTCATAGGCATTTCCAGTTTCACTTCCCACGCAATGCAGCTTAAATAACACGCCACTACGCTTTAGGTACCCCAACAGAGCAAACATCCAATCTGGACGATCTCGGTCAAAAAAACGACCCATATATAGAAGCTGTATTGGATCATTGGCATCGTGATGGTTGCATAACGAAGCAAAATTGCCAATACTAGGATAGACTACGCTATTAAGCCCACAGCGAGTAAAATAATCACAGATAGAATGCGTAATCCCAGCAATTAGATCAAATTTTCGCGCAACCCAATGATAAGAGAACCAGAAATTCCAGTAATTGGGGCTTAATTTCCCCCCCCTCCCCGTAAAGCTTGAGGGCGACTCGTTAATGTCAGCCAAAACAAAAGCACCGAGTGACTTAAAAGCTAAGAATATGGGAAAATTTACGGTAGCCACTCCATTGTAGATCATCACGGCAATATTCTTTTGACCAAGATAACGCCGTTTAATTTTTCTAGCCAGTAGGAATGGGACCCAATAATAACTCAACTGACTCGCTAATCTTCCGCCATTAGCAGGAAAAAGCGACACGTACCGAACACCGTCTATTTCATAATTTTCCTGCGACCCAGAGGCACCATAAGTCATCACCTCAACATCCCATCCACTTTCCCTAACCGCGTGAGCAAAATTGCATACGCGCACACTGGCAGCTTCTCCTCTCGGAAAAGGGAAACAGCCAATAATCACTAGCAATCTCTTATCACTCATCGATTTTACGAATATACTTAGCGGGAACCCCACCCCAAACCTCTCTCGCAGGAACATTATTAGTCACTAAAGAGCCCGCTGCGATGATGGATTCACGTCCAATTTCAACGCCCTTCAAAATAATGGCATGCGCGCCGATAAAGCAATACTCTCTTAGAATTATTGGAGCAGAGTCAATCACTTCATCGACCTGAGAAACACGCCTCTGGGCGTTAAGATCATGAAAATTAGTGTCATAAATATGACAGCCACCTCCAATGAACACATTGGATTCAATTGTTATTTCTCGAAAACATACAATCGTTGAGTTACTTATCCCAACGCAATCCCCAATGGACAGAAACCCACCTGGTAGCACTTGAATGCATGCTCGGTTTTCAGCTCCTACGACATTTGCCGAATAGCTCGACAGTATACGAACGTTGGACCCAATCATCAACTGACCACGGCGATGGACATGCCAATAGATCCTACCAACACTCTTAAAATTTTTTCCACAAATAATTCGGGACAGCCTGAAAAATAAAATATCTCTGGCAGTCCAAAAAAGGCCAAGCAACCCTCTTTTGGCAGTTCGCCAAGCATCAAAAAACATTCTCATTATTCTTTTTTTTTTGAAATTCGCTTACAACCTCAGAGGCCAGTGAGCTCAGAATAAGCAAACCTCAATCCCGACACCACACCACTTGATTCATGGCGAGCATGAGCGACTTTCCGTCCACACATAGAGAGACGAGTTGCAAGTTGCTCATCATTCATAAGTGTGCGTATTTTCTCTGCAAGCACGGCAGAATCACCGCAATTGAATAACAAACCAGTTTCACCTTCCTCAATCATAGACGGAACACCGCCACAATAGGACGATACACAAGGCACCCCCATAGCCTGCGCTTCAGCTAAACTATTTGGGCTGTTTTCAATGAAGGATGGCAAAACATACACCTGACACTCCTGAAGGTTCTCCACAATTTGCGAGGTATCAACGTAGCCCAAGAATTCAACGCAATCCGACAAACCACGACTTGCTGCGAGCCGTCTCATACGCCTACTCCATCCATGCTTACCTATAGGGCCACCTATTCTTAGATGAATATTAGGCATAGTCATACGCAAAATTGCTATAGCCTCAATAAGGATATGAATCCCCTTATATGTCCGCGGCGTGGTGGTGGTGTATATTCGTCCCTTGACGGCGTTACTGGATCTCCACCTGCTCCCAATAAAATCTTCTCGTAGCATTTCTCCAATATTAAAGTAGCAAGCTTGGGAGTTCATACGCAGCACATGTGCACGATCCCAAAATGTCCGACCCCCAAAATTCTGGTTGCAGCGAAAGATTTCGCGCTCGATGACCGAATACCTCTGCATGCCCAAATAGTCAGCCATAAGTTGCGGATATTTAAGGCGCTCCCTCCAAGGCAAATCCGCCCAATAATACTGACGATAAACGTCCAAAATCCCCTGGATCGTCACTAGGAACGGAACGTCGGGACATAGTTGCTTTGCCAAGGCATAAGGCTTCTCAGTCCCATGGACATGAACCAAATCAGGTTCATAACGCCGAATAATATCCACATAATTATTGCGCCCCTTGAGACATGCTGCGGCAGTAAAAGCAGCGCCAATCAAGAGCAAACGTGCCACAATAATACTAACCCCATTCTGATTGGCAGCCAAACGGCGAAAAATATTCTGCTCGGGAATCCCTACGTAGGTAACGTTGTCATGCACTTCCTCGCAGTATTGATTAAAAATACCGCTTTCACAAACAACAATGAATTGGAAATGGCGATACCTCATCAACTCTTTGAGCAAGGAAACCATCCACCATCCCGTAGTCTCCATTCGGCGCCCGACCATAGCCATATGGCCAGGCATTGGAGCATTCACGAACCATAAAACCCTCATGACATCGGGGGCCTCCCCCCACCATAACCGCCACTGAAAGGCCTAAACAGAATTAGGTATAAAACAGGTATTACAATAAAACCTTTACCAATCAAGGAAAGCGCTCCGTTATTCAACACTACCAAAAATTGCATTAAAAAGAAAATAACAACTGGCTCGTAGGGGTATCGTTTCAATTTTCTTGCAAAAACAATATCCCAGAAAACAAAGCACCCGAAAAAAAGCATTGTTTCTATAAAAATACCAGCATATCCATTTTGCGCCCACGCCGTCCCTAAAATGCTAGTATTCAAGTTGAACATACTACCCATATATAGATATGAACTAACAAGCGGCGGTGTGGCCAAGCCCAGAGACAGGTCGGGAGTTTGTCCAAAACCCAATACTAAGTTAAACAAACGAGAACCGCCATAATACAAAAAACCATTATGCGTAGGAAAAGTCCAAAAATGTGCATAAGAAGTTAAAGTCGACGAAAGAAATAGCCGGTTGTGCAGTTCGCCAACAATGTTCCCCGAAAAACCGAGAACAACATAAACAGCAACCACAGCAATTAAGAAAACTCCAGTTAGCAGAATGGGTTTGATAAAACGAAACCCACGGCGGATTGAAAACTGTCGTCCGAAAAAATATGCCAAACAGATCAATAGCATTAACTGAAGAATTGGCGATTTCTGAAAGCGTATGAGCGTCGTTAGCAGCGCAAAAGCTAGTAAAAGATGATAATAAGGGAAAAACTTTCTATATTTGAAACCTATATAATACAAAACCCCAACGAGAAACATCAACAAATTACCAACAATCAGCGAGTCAAGATTGTTTAAGATGGGATTGCTCTGAGCATGATCAAAAATATTTTGCACACGAACCTCGTAATACCACATATAATCGCCAGAACGGATAATCGTTAGCAGTTCACCAATTGCACTGCGCTTTCTAATTAGGAAGAATAGCGTGTAGACGATTGTTACAAAGAAACCCAACTGGTATAATTGAGGACGAGGGGCAATTTCCCTAGACGTCATAAGAAATCGAAGATCCTTCGGCATCAATAGCTTTTTAAGTAACATTAGGCCAATCAACAGACAAAGTATTAACGCAAGGGCCCACCCCATCTGAACATAAATTTCCCAATCGAAACGATACTCATTAATTGGCATCTTAGCAGCACGAGGATATATGAGATATCCGTAAATGTGGACAGATGCAAAAAGAGCAATCATTGGCCCAGCAATTGTACGCAATTGGTAACGTATAATATCGCGAATGCACATTCCTATGCAAATGGTGCCGAGAACAACCAAAACCGCAATAACCTTATAAAAACTCAGAGGTTCTTCCATAAATAAGCCGTTGATGATCCGATGATCGGCATGTATAGTAATTCACACCGATATAAACACTATACATGATGACATCGATAACCACTGTCCCCCATAGAAATCCCTCAATTCCATAACTGCAGGCCAGATATACAACACCGATCATGCTGATTAAAAAGTATGCGTATTGCCACACTGATTGTGTTCCAATTCTTCGATTAACAAGAAAAAGACATCCAAGACAGGAACCTGTCATTTTAAAAGGAATAGCGATAGCCAAGATTGCAGAAAATCCACCTGCAACACGCCAATCCTCTCCCAAGAAAAACGCAAAAACCGCGGGACCACATAAAGCAACAAATAATGATACAGGCACCATCATAGCCCCCAGAGCAAGCATAACTCTCATAAATAGTGGGCGGACTGGCAACCTCTCTCTTGAGCGGTTTGCTGCTGATTGATACAAGACCTGTTTAAGACTATCGCCCAGCATTTGCACGGGCACGAGAAGCACACGACTAGCCATATAATACCAACCAAGCTCCATAGCACCATAGAAGGTGGCTATCACTAGCACCGGCAATGATGCAGCGAGCGTGTTAAGCACAATCGGCAACAGTCCCTTGGTCGGAAAATCGCGATATCGCCTTAGCAATACTCGCATTCGCATAAAATAATGGCGAGGACTATACTGAACCAATACTTTGCGTCCATATCTAAAAAGTAGAGCAAGCGCAAACACCGGTCCAGCCATTCTTCCATACAGCAAGGTGATAAATCCACCCCCCACTAGCCCGCCAGCTACACCAACAGTACCCGTCATCAGCGCTCCAAAAAATTTACTCATGCCGCAACCAAAGTAGTGATCATTTCGTAACGCCCAAATTTGATAAACAGCCGCACTACCACCAGTCAACATCATGAGAGGAACAAATAACAACCAGATCTTCAAACTCGGAGTGCCTGTCAATTCGCAGATACTCTCCCCAAAAATCGAGACAACAAAGAGAACCAGAACACTAGATGTAAAATTCAACCATAGACACACGTCCACCATTCGTCGCGCATGCGCAGCTACAACCGGCAATGGCACTGTCATTTGATAGCGAAAATTTGACAGTATTGTCAAAACCGCCAATGGCGCGGAGAGCATGGCAAGAAGACCGAAATCACTAGGTGAATAGAGTCTAGCCAACAAAGGCGACAACAACAGCGGCAGAGTTTGTGAAGCAATCGTGCCCGTAGAATAGGCAAACAGCCTTTTCGATCTCCGACCAAGAGCTTTAATCGACTCAACCTGTCGCCTTATCACGACGATGTAATATATTTAATAAATCTATTGGCCAGTCGCTTAAAGAGACTTGGCTTAAGGGTTCTATAAGCTTCCTTAAGCGCATCTAACATAACTACATCCTCAACAATGCTCGTCGGAAAGGTCACCGGGGCCTTCATGGCATAATTAACCTCAAACTGGCTAGAACAATGCGAATTTGTCCCACTGCCATCAACACCGATATTTTTGCAAAGCGAGTCCCTAACATGCAATGACAATCCATTGTTCTCAACAATACTAGCATACCAAAAAATTGCCCACGTTCTTGATAAATTTCGATGATTATTAACTAATTGATTCCAAAAGGGAAATGCGCCATCAAGGTTCAAATAGCGAATATCATCATCATTAAAGCGATCTATAAAATAGTCCGAATCAAGACGGAATTTACTCCATGCACGTTGCCAAGTCGACCACCCCCAACATGACATAAACCTTAAAAGCGCTGTATCCGGAAGTTTATCTTTATGCATTAGGCTAGGCATATAAGCTGAAACATGCATAACAGATTCACATTCAGAATAGTGAGCTAAAGCGCGGTTATGGTAGACCAGAAACTCTGGCGATGTTACTATATCATCCTCTACAACAATTATTTTTCCATAGTCATTAACTAATTCAGTAACCCCCTTAACAATATTATCCCGCAAACCATAATTTTTTTCGCATAGCATTACGTTCACACAATTAAACCCACGTGCTGCTTGAGCAATCTCACGCACTTGGCGAACGGCCTCGCGATCCCCCTCACCCTTGCTACCATCGCAAAAGATATGCAAATCCGATTCAGAAGCACCTACATTTTTCGACAATGCCTCAAGCGTTTCTTCAAAATGAATAGGTCGATTATAACCAAACAAGGCAATCGGAGCCATTGATTGAGAAAATTCCATATTATTGAGGACGTGAATAGATACGAATTTTGGCTAACGGCTTTTCAATAACCACGTACGAAAGCGTACTAACCGCAAGAGTCATAGTGATAAAGATAAAAAGCTTAACCGAATTTACAGTATTCAATTTAGCAACGAACTCCAGAATGAACCAATGCCACAAGTAACAGCTAAAACTGATAAAACCCAATAATCGAATAAACCAAAGATTCAAGAAACGCCTCATAAAACCTTGACACATCATTGAAGTCCAAATAACAGACCCGCCCCATAAGCCCCAGAAGTTGAGCATTGGCTCACTAAGAATGGGGATATGCGGTAAACCAAAATAGCCACTAATTACATTTAAAACACCCGGCATCAACAGAAAACAAGAGATAATTAATAGCAAAGCGATCAAGTCCATGAAAGGACCAAGAACTTCAAAGACTCGCCCCAAAACATTTCCCTCATAACAAACACCAACCAACGCGCCATAATAAAAAACCATAATATTGCGAATCAGCGAGTAGCGCGGAGAATCATCAAATACAAACAGGTTTAAGACTAATACAATTTGAAGAAAGAGAACGGAAAACAAAATAAACAGGACCGTTTTTCTTTTAAATAAAAACACAAACAAGCATACAAACACAGGGATGATGAAGTAAAATCTAACTTCAGCGACAATAGTCCAGAAATGACCTATCCCCCCCCCCAACATCAGATGCTCGCCGAAGTCACCTAAACCAAAACAGTAAAACAACTTCCAATCCATCAGAGTGGAAAAGCATACAAACAACAACACCACGACATACAAAGGGTATATCCGAAGCAATCTTCGAAAGAAATACTCCAACCAAATTTTCCTATTCTTTAAATCTTGATTATTTTTCCTCAACAGTGAGCGAACCAGCAAAAATGAACTAAGTGTAAAAAACAAATAGACTCCATATTGACCTGAGCCCCCCCCAAATAACTCATTTACCGGCCCCCACAAAATGCCCTTGTTAGCCGCATGACTCATTAACACAATCAAGACTGCCAATCCTCGTACTCCATCCAAAACATCTTCTTGGAAACCAGCGCGATACGATGAATCAATAATCTTCATGGGATGAGAGCAAGATCAGATATAATTCAGCAGTTTCAGAGCCTTTGAGCCCGCCTCTGTAAGCTCATCAAAATCTTTATTCTCAAGTCGTTTTTCTTGCTTACGCCGAAGGCCCCTATCAAGAATCCACGGTCCGACACGTGTCCACAATTCACTTTTTGAGAGCTGAAGAAAGGCACCAATACGAGTTAACTCACGACTTGAGTCCATTTGCAAATCCTCGTAACGCACCCGTAAATAATTCTCTTTGGGAATTAGCGCTGCCTGCTCTTCAATCCTTAAGACCACATGCTGCCAGAATCCAATACATTGCGACAAAGTAAGAGGCTCAGTTGGATACTTGGATTGTTGGTTGTCATAAGCATACTCCATCGTCTTTTCAGGATAGCCTCCATTGATCATCTTAATAAACCCTCCATGCTTCTGAATCGAAGTAGCGCAATAACGGCCATCGCGCACCAAATGGAGGAACTTCGCTTTAGGCAATATGCGATGAATATCGGCCATATGCATACCATACTGCGGTGTCTTATCGCCAATAAAACTCCAGTGCTTTCCATAGCAGTAAATGTAGAAAGCATAGATACACTCACCTACGCTCAGAAAATCGTTTTTAAAACAAAAGCGTTCAAAATCACTTCGAAACTTTTTCGGCTGCCTACCCGCTCTTAACACATGATGCTCAAACCAGCGATAAGAGCCATCCGAATCCCAGTGATTCATTAGAACATCAATAAATCTGCCTAACTCAAATTCGTTAGATGTTTGAGTTGCAATCAATTTTGGAATAAAATGAGTTTCAGTGCCTATACAAATATCTGGCCTGACATCCAGCAAAGCCTTGCATAGGTTAGTCCCAGATCGCCCTGTACCAACGATAAACAACAGCTGCGGCTCATTCAACTCCTCCTTGCGTAACGAGCACGACAGAATTCCTCTTGCTGCATAAAACTTGAGCTTCGGCGCGAGAGAACTAATCATATCCAATATTCATCTCCCTATAATTACTCAGACTATCTACTTAAGTAGAAACTATGTAAACTATCGGAAATCTTTGTGATTAAAGACTGAATTAACATATCAACGACTAGCTATTGAGATCAAGTATATGCTTCAAAGGCTTATAGTAACGTATTAGTAGTTGAAATAACGCCTGCTAACAAGGCTAACTCTCCACAGAAGTAAAGTGGCCTCGTCGCGCGAACGCAAGGCTCAGCAGGATCAAAATCAAGAATGACATCTGAAGGATAGAATTCTGAAGCAAAAAATCACCTAAGTTGTGCAAAATAAATAATACACATACGCATAAAGCTAAAACCCATTCAGGGGAAAAAGATTTGTATAAAACATAAACAATGAAATAGCCAAGATTCAGCAACATAAATGAGCATCCAACGATGCCATACTCGGCCAAAAACTGAAAAACATCATTATGAGACTGCTTATAATCGCTAATGTAGCGAGGATTACCATAGTAGCTTTTCAATGGATCACCGATGAAATACAAATCCGGATAAGCCAATCCATAATATCGATATCTATAAGAAAAGCTCCCTGCTCCCCAGCCAACCCAAGGCCGGTCCTCATGCATGTCCAAGGTAAGCTTGCTAAGCATAAAACGGGCTTCAAGCGAAACTTCATCGCCAGACCTGAGAGACTTCCACTTACTGCCGATTTGGCTAAAATCCATAGCTCGCGCCACCCATATACTACCACAAACCATAGCAATAGCGATTACGACGATACCAACTAGTGATCCCACAGATAAATCATTCTCAAATCTAAATGAAAATGGCAGCAGAACTATAAATAGTACAAACACGCCCGATGCACCCAGCCACCCTCCCCGCGAGGGACACAACGCAACGCCCAGCAAGCATATCAACGAGAAAGCTATAGCGAGCATAGGTAGGCCTGAACGAAATTTGCCAGAGCGAAGCAGATACAAGAATAGTACAAAGCCAAGTCCCATAGACAAATAAAGATACGCCGCTGCTTGATTCCGGTATACAAACGGACCGAAAGCGCCTTCATTTCGCTTAAACTGCTCCAGCCAAAACAAGTGCTCATTACTGGACAGGTGATGCGCGATGCTAGCCAGGCTTAGGACAGCACCGGTGCCCAAGGCCATCCAACCGAGAGCTAGCCACGCTTTTCGATTATTAAGCCCCATCCAGAGGCCGCAAACGAACGCCCATGCTCCAGCCCAGAAAATGACCATGCGCCAGGCGTTCATGGTGTAAAAATTGGTTAGTATGCTCTGCGGTAGCCAATCTATGTAGTACTCAGGCTTAAGGTCTGCAATATAGTAGCGCGTTTCATCCACATAAACCTGCTTCATGCTCGGATTCAGTGCCTGTATCAGCACGTAGATGACAAACAATCCACCCAGCCAGAACGGTGGCAACTTGACCAGCTTCAGCAATCGTTGACGCCATGCCGCGATGCCAGAAAAAGGGGTGAGTGCAACCAAGAAGATTAGCGCCTGCATACATGCGATAGACACCTGACTCCACCAGACCATACCTCCGAGTAAGAACGGTGAGATAATCACAGCTGGAGCCGCGACACCCAAAATCACCCATTCATCACGACTAACGCGCGAGCGTGATGAACGGCGGAGGTGCCCGCCTTTGCGAAATTCTTCTACTGTAAGTGCGCCTGCCATTTTTGACTACAGAACAGTCTGAATCTATCGGACCCCTTGGTTTGAATCCGCAAAAATATCGTGCATACGCAGAAGCCCCAACAACTTACGCTCGGGGCCATCGACAACCGGCAATACGTAAATCTTACGCGCTTCCATAATCTCAAGCGCGTCATTGATCGAGGCATCCACTTGGATTGCAACCGGGTCACGCGTCATAATTTCGTCCGCGCGGAACTCCAAGAACGATTCCTTGAGTAATGAGCGACGCACGTCACCATCAGTCACGATCCCCAATAAGATGCCGTTGTCATCGACTACGCAAGCGGCACCCAGATTCGGCCGTGTAGACTCGGCGATCACCTCACGAAAGCCCGCATTTGGCGCAATGGTAGGCAGCTCCCTTCCGGTGTGCATGAGGTCACGAACTTTGAGTAGCAAACGAACGCCCAGTACTCCACCAGGGTGACGCAGGGCAAAATCATCCGGCTGAAACTGACGCGCCTTCATTAAGGCGGCGGCCAACGCATCTCCAATCACTAGCGCGCAAGTAGTGCTACTCATTGGCGCTAAATTGAGTGGGCAGGCCTCTTTTTCGACTGTCGCATTTAAAACGGTATGACAGCGACGCGCGAGTGGTGTATCCAACCTGCCAAAAATCCCAATGATCGGTGTTTTCAGTCGCTCAAGGGTTGGAAGCATCTTAACCAGTTCTACCGTGCTTCCACTGTTAGACAGCATGAGCACTGCATCCCCCTCGGAGACATACCCCAAGTCTCCATGCAACGCTTCGGCGGCATTCATGAAGATCGCAGGCGTACCAGTGCTCGCCAGCGTCGCGGCAATTTTCCCGCCCACTAGACCAGATTTTCCCAAGCCGGTGACAACAACTTTGCCGCGCAAGGTAAGGAGCAGTTCAATGACACGATCAAAATCTCCGGCAAGCTGACCTAGCACCGCATTAAGCGATGCAATCTCATCGCCAAAGACTTGTTGGGCTGTCGCGTAATAGCTCACGAATTCGCTTACTCTCTAATGCAAAGCTTCCCAAAGCTGCACGAGCTTGGGCAATTCTTTGACCATCACATCTAGTGGCATTTGGCTGGCGGCATCCGAGATAGCCGCATCCGGATTCGGATGCGTTTCCATAAACAAGCCACCCGCGCCTGCCGCCAAGGCGGCTCTTGCTAGTGGTAAAACAAACTCACGTTGGCCGCCACTTTTGCCTCCAGCGCCACCTGGGATTTGAACACTGTGGGTGGCGTCAAAAATAGTCGGATGCCCCCATTGCGCCATGATATTGAAATTCCGCATGTCAGCTACCAGGTTTTGATAGCCGAAGGTCGAACCACGCTCAGTTAGCCAAATCTCTTTTGCTTTCGCGCCTTCCAGCTTGTTAACAACAAACTCCATCTCAAACGGTGAAAGAAACTGACCTTTCTTTACGTTAACAATTCGCCCGGTTTCGGCAGCAGCGACGAGTAGATCCGTTTGACGACAGAGGAATGCAGGCACCTGCAAGACGTCACAAACTTCACCGACCATAGCTGCCTGGGAAGGTAGGTGAAAATCGGTCAAAACCGGCAAGCCAAACTCTCGTTTTACACGGGCCAACATCGCCAACCCCTCCTCAATGCCAGGGCCCCGGTTACTATCCAATGAGGTGCGGTTTGCTTTATCAAAGGAACCTTTGAAGAAAACGTTCAGCACCGGGAACTGCTCTTTCCAGCGCTTCACTTGTTCAGCAACAGGGGCACAAATATCCCAGCTCTCAAGCGCACAAGGACCAGCGATAAAAATCATGTTTTCCATAAATAACCGTTTAGCGATCTACAGCCGGATATCCTTCAACCAAGACTTGTTTTCCTGATACCATTCAACGCATACATTAAGCCCTTCGCGAACATCCGTCTTAGGCTTCCAGCCCAGAAGTCTTTCTGCCTTGGAAATGTCTGCCCACGTTTCTGTGATGTCAGCACTGTGAAAAGGCTTATAGTCAAATGTCGCCGTTTTGCCCAATGCTTCCTCAATCCAAGCAATGAGGGTGTTCAACGTGATTGG
Source organism: Cerasicoccus sp. TK19100 (assembly GCF_027257155.1). Taxonomy (NCBI): domain Bacteria; kingdom Pseudomonadati; phylum Verrucomicrobiota; class Opitutia; order Puniceicoccales; family Cerasicoccaceae; genus Cerasicoccus; species Cerasicoccus fimbriatus. The sequence goes on along the minus strand of NZ_JAPWDU010000007.1, from coordinate 225,422 downwards.
ATTACGACCACCACCGATGTTAAAAATCTCATACCCTACCTGCTTTGATGCAGCTATAGTACCAGCAGCAACATCCTCTACGTAAGTAAAATCACGGCTCTGCGAGCCATCGCCAAAAAGCTCAATTGGTGCGCCTTCGTCGATCCATTTAATAAAACGGAAAATGCTCATATCAGGGCGTCCACATGGGCCAAACACCGTAAAATAACGAACGACGGACACATCAATGCCATAGAGATGATGATAGCTGTAAGCCATTACTTCAGCTGCTTTCTTAGACGCCGCATAGGGAGAAAGCGGTGTATTCACAGGAAGATCTTCTGTAAACGGCATCTTCTGTCTGGCGTAGAGCGAGGACGTCGATGCGAGCACCACCTTCTTCACATCGTTAGTGCGCATGCCTTCGAGAAGGTTCAGGGTGCCCACCGCATTTGTGCTTAGATATACGTGCGGATTTTCCATGCTGTAGCGAACCCCAGCGCGAGCTGCCATATTGAATACTACCTCAAAGTCGAATTCACTGAAAAGCGCATTCACCGAAGAAGCGTCCTCAATATCCAATTGACGGAAAATGTAGTTTTCAGAATCGATCAACTGGTCGCGCCGGTATTCCTTGATGCGGACGTCATAATAATCATTCAGATTATCGACACCGATTACCCTGTCACCCCGAGCCAATAGCTGAGCTGCAACTCGCTGGCCGATGAACCCAGCCGCTCCAGTGACTAAATAAGTTTTATTAGACATTTATAGCGAGTTTAAACGGTAAGGAGCGGGATGCCTTGATCCAGCTTTGCCGCCGTACGTAGCTCATCAGGCGAAACCGTCGCGGCTCCGAATTTCCCGACGACAACGCCGGCTGCCGAATTTGCCAAATGAGCCGCCTCAACCAAGCTTGCTCCAGTCGCCAAGCTTGCAGTGAGAACTGCAATAACGGTGTCACCCGCGCCAGAGACATCAAAAACTTCCTGCGCGCGCGTGGGCAACCTCCCCAAGATTTTGCCTTCCTCAACCAAAATCATGCCATCAGCACCCAATGTAACCACTAAGCGGTGCGGTTGATACCGCTCATAGATTGCCTGGCAAACAGCCTCAGTGGGGAATGTGTCGTGCAAGCCAACGGAGATTTCTGCTAATTCCAAAGCTTCGCTGCGATTGGGCGTCATGAGGGCCGCACCTTGATAATTCAGGCGGCGACGTGGCTTTGGATCTACTGATAAAGCAGCCCCGGAGTCCTTGCAAATCGCCACGACCTCATCCAGCAGCTCATCCGTGACCACGCCCTTGGCGTAGTCTGACAGAATTACTGCGTGTGCACCGGAAAAAGCCTGCTTGAGCTTTTCGCCACCTGGAAATGCATACTCGGCTGGGGCCGATTCACGATCAATACGGCAGATTTGCTGCTTTTGCACCACAACCCGGGTTTTGCGAATGGTTGGAGCACTGGCAGTTAAATGCATGGACGAGAAATCAACACCGGCCTGTGTAAAAATCGTTCTCAACTGATCGCCGGCCTCGTCTTCAGCATAAACGCCAGCCAGTGACGCAGACGCTTTCAGAGAGGTCAAATTCATGGCGACATTCGCAGCACCTCCCGCTGACCAGGAATCATTAAAAACATTTACTACCGGCACAGGTGCCTCTGGGGATATACGAGTCGCGTCGCCCCAAATGTAGTGATCCAGCATGACGTCGCCGACCACCAATACCTTGACCGTGGCGAGCTTATCGATAATTGCGTCCAGGTCCATTAATTCCAAGTTTCTGCCTCAACCATCTCAAGCCAGCAGTGCAAGATTAGCGTGTGAATTTCCTGAATGCGTGCAGTCGTATTACTCGGAGCAATCAGTTCAAAATCACACTGACCGAGTGCCTTACCACCATCTTTGCCACTAAGCAGGATCGTCTTCATCCCCTTAGCACGTGCGGCAGAAAATGCAGCGAGTATATTTGCCGAGTTCCCACTGGTGGAAATTCCCACCAAGATATCGCCCGGCTGCCCAAGCCCTTCGACTGCCCGTGAGAATACCGCGTCAAACCCATAATCATTAGCAATACAGGTGAGCACTGAGACATCGGCGCTCAGGCAAATGGCGGGTAGAGATATTCGATCTCCCTTATACCGCCCCACAAATTCTTCAGCCAAGTGCAACGCATCCGTGGCACTACCACCGTTACCGCAAGTCAGGATTTTTTTGCCGCTTCTAAGCGCATTGATCAAACAAGCTCCGGAATCGTTGATAAGCGGCGTAAGCTCTCGGGTGGCGATGACCACATCGACGAGTTCGTTAATTTGGGCTAATGTCCGATCACTCATGCAAAATTCGTTACGCTGCCGCCCTTGGCCGGATCCGGGACAGGAAAGCCAATTGAGAACGGGATTTGATAATAAGGCCCATCAGGGCGGTTGTTTAATGACACCGGACCAACGGAATGCCCGGCGAATGAAAGTGCTAAAGCAGCTTGCGAACGATTGGCAAGATAGTGGTCATCTTATTATGCCAGGAACGCAGCGACTGGATTCTGTTTTCTGCAAAAGAACGGCGATCTTCCGGAATTTCCCTCAATAGAGAGTCCATGTGATTCAAGCGTTCTACGCCACTATCCAGATGAGGCTGCACTTGGTCACTAATAAAACCAGAGACCAATTTACGCAACCGTAGTTCCGGCGTGTAATAATCGCGGCGGTCACCAATCATGAAAACCGTCTTCACTGCCCCAATTTGGCGTAAGGTCTTTAGCCCCATACTGGCTGACCCCTTACTAATGCCAAGCAATGCCATGATGCTATCCATCGTAAGCGGCTCTTCACGGCAGTAGAGCACACCGTAAATCTGGCCCACCGATTTAGGGACTCCTATGAGCTGAGCGGCATGAACAAACGTCTCAATCACGGATAGCTCCCATTCATCCATAGTTATGCCCAGCAATGACTCATCATTACCAGCATCAGGATTACCAGAGGGTGAAGGGGTTTTCGCCACAAGATTCAAGACACATCAAAAACAAAAATGTTCAAGCAAAATTGAACATACTAAGCACTTTAAATTGGAAAACATTCAGAATCAGATTCAGGCTATCCAGTCTCAAATTCACATCATAAACCAACAGCGCCGCACGCCAGCCAACCAGCATGGCGCGAATATCGGGGCTCCAATCAACATGGGCCGCGTTGTGAACCCCCAAGGAACGCAGGATCGCCTCCAAATAGAAAGCTATCAAACCCAGCTGAAGCAGCTTCGCCAACAATACAATGCCCTAAACAAAGAGCTCACCCAAGCCGTCAACACCGCATGGAAGGGCAAGCCCAAGGCGGGCCTGGTCATCATCGACCACGCCGATCTGGATGCCTAATCGCCGAGGCGCTTGTCTGGGGCCAGGTAGTTGGCGACGTAGTCTTTAACCGCTTCGGGCAGGCTAAACTGACAGCCTCCAAAGCCACTGCCCTGCAGCTTCGCGGTGTCCGCTTGCGTAAAGTATTGGTATTTGCCGCGCAGTTGCTCGGGCATTTCGATGAACTCGATATTCACTGGCAGATTGAGCGCCTCGAAAATCGGCGTCACTAATGACACCCAGGTATTGGCCTGGCCGCTACCGAGGTTGAAAAGGCCGCCCACGGCCTTCGTCTCGGCCAAATGAAGCGTCATCGTCACAGCATCCTTCACGTAAAGGAAGTCGCGCATTTGCCCGCCATCTTCGTAATCCGGGTGATAGCTTTTGAACAGCTTCACTCCACCGGTTTCCGATATTTGCCCAAAAGCCTTGTGGACCACGCTACGCATATCGCCCTTGTGATCCTCGTTCGGGCCAAAGACGTTAAAATACTTCAGGCCGACAATCTGATCGAGAAAGCCCTCCCGCTGCGCAAAGCAATCAAACATGTGCTTGGAATAGCCATACATGTTGAGCGGCCGCAGGCTGTGTAAATTCTCCAACTGGTCGTCCATCCCGTGTGCGCCATCCCCGTAGGTGGCCGCTGAAGAGGCATAGACAAAGCGCGCATCATTGGCCAAAGACCAAAGTGCGAGTTCCTTCGTATATTCGAAGTTATTGTGGATCAGGTAGCGGGCATCGCGCTCCGTGGTGGCCGAGCAGGCCCCCAAATGCAGCACGGTCTCGATTTCAGACAGGTAATCATCCTCCAGCAGTTCCAGCAGATCATCCGCCTCCAGGTAGTCGGCGAACTTCAGTGGCACGAGGTTCTTCCACTTTTCATCCTGGCCGAGGTAATCCACCACCAGCACGTCGTCGCGCCCGCGTTCGTTGAGCGCCCAGACCAGCGCACTGCCAATAAAACCAGCGCCGCCGGTAACGAGAATTTTCGGTTTAGCCATTTTTCAAAAATGCGTTGAAGTGCTGAAGGGTCGAAGGGTGGACGTTTCGAGAACCTAACCTCTACACACCTCCACCACCAGACTTCCACACTTTTATTCCACGGTAACGCTCTTGGCGAGGTTGCGGGGCTTATCCACATCGCAACCGCGGTTGACGGCGATATAGTATGCCAAGAGCTGCATCGGAATCGTCGCCAAAATCGGCATAATGCAGTCGTGGGCCTGTGGAATGTGGATCACTTCGTCTGCACCATCCTGCGGGAAATCCTTACCAGCGCTGGTGATCGCGATGACCTTGCCCTTCCGCGCACGGGTTTCCTGAATGTTGGAAAGCACCTTGGAGAATGTGTCACCGTGCGGTGAAAGAACTACACTCGGGCAATCTTCGCTGATTAACGCAATCGGACCATGCTTCATTTCCGCCGCCGGGTAACCCTCGGCGTGAATATAGGAAATTTCCTTGAGCTTGAGCGCGCCTTCCAGCGCGATGGGGAACATCGACTGGCGGCCCAGGAAGAGGAAGTCGTCGTAATTCGTATACTGAGCGGCGATTTCTTTGATCTTCTCGGCCTGGCCCAATACCTGGCTCACCAGGCCGGGAACACTGCGGAAGGCTTTGACCATCTCGCGGCCATCACTGAAGGACAAGTCACGCATGCGGCCCAGATGCAGGGCGAGCATGCCCGCGATCAACACCTGTGAGGTAAATGCCTTAGTCGAGGCAACGCCGATTTCCGGCCCCGAGTGCTGGTAAACACCGCCATCGGTCTCGCGGGCAATCGTCGAGCCGACGCCATTGGTGATCCCGAGCACCCGGTATCCTTTGCGCTTGGCCTCGCGCAGCGCCTCCAGGGTGTCGAGTGTTTCCCCGGACTGGCTAATCACGAAGACCAGCGTGTTCTTGTCCAACGGCGCATTGCGGTAGCGAAACTCACTGGCGTATTCGACCTCCACTGGAATACGGGCGTATTTCTCAATGAGATACTCCGCCACCAGGCAGGCGTGCCAAGCGGTGCCGCAGGCCAGGAAGACAATGCGATCCACATGGCGGAATTCGCGGGCGTCGATATTCAGGCCACCAAATTTGGACGTCGATTCATCATCGGAGAAGCGGCCGCGCATGGCGTTTTCCAGAGCAGTCGGCTGCTCGAAAATTTCCTTCTCCATGTAGTGGCTGAAGGCACCGAGTTCCGCTTGCTCAATCTTCCAGTCAATCTGGTTGATGACGGGGTCAATCGCCTCTTCGTTCTCGCTAATCGTCGTGATGGAAAACTCGTCGGCGGTCAGGTGGCAGATCTGGCCATCATCGAGATAGACCACATTTTGCGTGCGTCCGACAAAGGCGGAAACGTCACTGGCGAGCAGATTCTCACCGTTGCCAATGCCCAGGCAGAGCGGGCTACCTTTGCGCGCGCCCACGATGTCTCCCGGCAAATCCGGGGAAAGAACGGCGATGCCGTAGGTGCCCTCGACGAGACGAAGGCTATGGCGCACTGCGGCAATCAGGCGGGCTATGCCCTCACCCTCCAGCGTCTCGCGGGAGTAATGGTAGGCGATCAGATTGACGAGCACTTCGGTGTCGGTCTCACTGGAGAAAGTCATACCTTCCTGCTTCAGGAAGCGACGCAGGGCCTCGTGATTTTCAATCACGCCGTTGTGAACGATCGAGATGCGTCCATCACACGACAAGTGCGGGTGCGCATTGGCGTCTGTTACGCCACCGTGGGTTGCCCAGCGAGTGTGGCTGATCCCGATGTTAGAGCTGGAGTTGCGCTTGTTGACGAGAGCAGCGACGTTTTCGACGCGACCGGTTTTCTTCATCACCTCGATTCCATCGCCGTTGATAACAGCGACACCGGCCGAGTCGTAACCCCGGTATTCCAAACGCTTTAACCCTTCAATCAGAATGGCACTAGCCTTCTGCTTACCGATGTAACCAACAATTCCGCACATAAATAAAAGACTTCTTATACCCGACCAATGCCGGAAACCTCAAACCCGATTTTTCGCAAAGCGTCGACATCGAGAACGTTACGCCCGTCGAACACAAAAGCCGGCTTGAGCATGTTATCGTAAATGCGCTGCCAATCGAGCTCCTTAAACTGATCCCACTCGGTGAGAATGGCCACCGCGTGAGCGCTTTGACAAGCGGCGTAGGCGTCTTCCTCGACAACCACATCGGTATTGTCCGAGCCATCGGAATGCGTCTGCGCCTGGGCCAGATCGGCGAAAATCTGAGTCGCCTTCACCTTCGGGTCGTAGATGTGGACATTCGCCTGCTCTTCCAGGAGATCGCGGCAAACGTAGATCGCCGGCGATTCGCGGGTGTCGTTGGTGTCCTTTTTGAAGGCAAAGCCGAGAATCGCGATCTTCTTGTCCGAAACCGTGTTAAAAAGCGTGCGCACCAGGCGACGGACGAAGCGGCTTTTCTGGTAATCGTTCATCACGATGACCTGCTCCCAATAGTTCGCGACTTCCGGCAGGCCGAAATGCTGGCACAGGTAAACGAGGTTCAGGATATCCTTCTGGAAACAGGAGCCGCCGAAGCCAACCGAGCTCTTCAGGAACTTCGGGCCAATGCGGCTATCGGTGCCAATCGCGCGGGCCACTTCATCCACATTTGCCTCGGTCGCCTCGCAGAGTGCGCTGATCGCGTTGATCGACGAAACGCGCTGCGCCAGAAAGGCATTCGCGGTCAGCTTGGAAAGCTCTGAAGACCAGACATTGGTCGTCAGAATTCGCTCGCGAGGCACCCAATGGGCGTAAACATCGACCAGCGTCTGCGCGGCTTGCTCACCCTCCGGCGTCTGCTCGCCGCCAATGAGCACACGGTCGGGCTCATTGAGGTCTTTCATCGCGGTGCCTTCGGCGAGAAACTCGGGATTGGATAAAACCTGGAAAGTGAAGTCGCCGCCACAGCCTTCCAGAATGCGGCGAATCGATTCGGCAGTGCGCACCGGCAGGGTGGATTTTTCCACCACGATGATGTTGCCCTTGGCCACGTCGGCAATCTGACGCGCGCACTTTTCGATGAACTTCAAGTCCGCCGCTTTGCCAGCGCCCACGCCGTAAGTTTTCGTCGGCGTGTTGACGGAAATGAAAATCATGTCCGCATCGGCGATCGCCTCATTGACGCTAGTCGAGAAAAACAGGTTACGCCCGCGCGCTTCACGCACAACATCATCCAGCCCCGGCTCGTAAACGGGCAACTCATCGGAGTTCCAGGCAGCGATGCGCTTCTCATTAATGTCGACCACGGTCACACGGTGCTCCGGGCACTTCAGTGCGATCATGGCCATCGTGGGTCCGCCCACATAACCGGCTCCAATACAGCAGATGTTCATAGTTCGGGTTTTAGGAATAGATGTAGCAGCGCGGTTGCGCTTTTTTTTAAAGCATGCTGACCTAGTTAATCAGGCCAGCTCTGGCGAACAAAAAAGCGGGACAGGCCATGATGCACCTTGTTCCCGCTTCATGCTCAGCGATTTAAACGAGATCCGCATCGGCTTCCCGTTCGCGGTCGATCTCCTCGTCGGTTTGCTTTTGCCCAATGCTTTCCAGGCTGAGCCCCTTCGTTTCAATGGCAAAAACAAAGGTGACCACGGCACCAATGAGCGATGTCACCACCAGTGCATAAAGCAGCATGGTCGTACCGATATGGGCCAATAAAATCGGGAATAAGAACGCCGTGAGCACCGCACCAATCTTGGCAAACGACGCCGCAAAGCCCGCCCCCATGCCGCGCACGTGCGTTGGGAACACCTCCCCGGCCAGCAGGTAGGTCATCGCATTCGGCCCAAGATTCGTCATGAAGAAGAACAGCATGAAGCCCACGAAGAGCAGCAGCATATTATTACTGCCGTCTGGATTCATTGACAACGCCGCCAACAGCAAACCAACCGCGCAGCCCACAAAGCCCACGATTTGCAGTTTTATCCGGCCAACCTTGTCCACCAGCAAGATGGCAAAGATAATGCCGAACACGAACAGCAAGTCCATGATCGCTGAGCCCTTCGAAGCCAGCATGTCGTTGTGGATGATGTCCTTGATCGTGTTTTCCTGCGTCCTGGCACCGATCATCGCGGCCAGGATCGTCGGTGTAAAAATGCCAATGCCGTAGGTGCCCAAATCCTGCAAAAACCAAGGCAATGAGGCCAGGATAGTCGCCTTGCGGTTATCCTTGTTAAAGAGCGAAAAGTAGTTCGATTTCGGCTTGGGTTTGCTGTCGTCATGAGGGCTTTTGAGCCGGACATGCTTCGGGTATTGCGGATGGCGCTTGAGCAGACGATGCGTCTCATACTCCGCGTCTTCCATCCGGCCCTTGGACACCAGCCAGTGGATGCTGTCCGTCACATAAAAACGCCCGATGATCACCAGTATCGCCGGAAAAATCGCAGTGGCATACATCCAGCGCCAGGCACCGACATCCGGGTCCTTCATCAGGAGTACCAGCCCAATCAGCGTCCCTGCCAACGCGCCCACCGCCTGAAATGCAAATGCACTCAACACCAGCCGACCGCGCATGACCGTGGGGATACTTTCCGAAATAACCAAGTGGGCCGTCGGGTAGTCGCACCCGAGCGCAATGCCAACGCCGAACAGGCAAATCACTAGCACAATAAAATTGGGTGCAAAGCAAAGCGCCGTCAGGAACACCGTAAAGATAATCATCTCCAGGATGAACATTCGCTTGCGCCCCCACAGGTCAGATAAGCCACCGAGCGCCGAGGCTCCCACCAAAATACCGGCCAGCGTCGCCGCCGTCACAAAGCCTGTGTCCGAGGCATTCAAGGCGAATTCCTCGGTGACCAGCGGCAGCGCCACGCCCGTCATAAAAACGACCATGCCCTCGAAGAATTTCCCCGCCGTGGCCAACATCCAGATACGCCACTGCATCACCGTCATCGGCGTTGTGGGCGTGGTCGTGCCGTCGGCCCAGATTGGGCGTTCGTCAATATACTCCTGAACGGTGCGCTCAGGTTGCGGCGACCCCGGATCGGGCTGCAAAGGTGGTGTGTTGCTCTTTGACACGGCTACTAAATGAGTTGAGCAGGTAGGCGGCATCAAAACAGGGCTAAGCACCTAGCCTGACAAGGCTCAACAGCTCCCGTAACACAAACCTTACATTCAACGCATTCAGCACAACCATACAGGCTGCCTTGACGGCAAAAACTACTCTACCCCGAAGTATTGCTTCACCTCAGCCAGCGGACGCGTGTTCAAGATATGCTTCGGCTCCAGCCAGCCTTTACGCGCCACGTTAATCCCCGCTACAAACAACGCCAGGCCATCCGTATCGTGCGCGTCGGGGTTGATCGCGCACAGCAGCCCCTTGTCCACGGCGTTTTTCCAATGACGCCAGTCCATATCCAAGCGCCAGGGATTCGCGTTCAGCTCGATAATGGTATCATTGGCAATGGCCGCATCGATCACTTTGCCCACGTTAACCGCATAAGGCTCACGGCGCAGCAGCAGACGCCCGGTCAAATGTCCCAACATGGTGACGTGCTCATTTTCAATCGCCTTGATGATACGCTTCGTCATCTCGTCCTCGGTCAATGTCAGCGCATTGTGCACCGAGGCGACCACGTAATCCAAGGTCGCCAGCACATCGTCGTCGAAGTCGAGTGAACCATCCTTCAGGATATCCACCTCGCTCCCGGCAAAGACGTGGCACTTGAACTTGCCGCTCGCGTTCAGCGCACGAATTTTCTCTACCTGCGCGGCCAGGCGGTCCTCATCCAGCCCGCTGGCCTGAAAGCTCGCCTTGGAGTGGTCGGCAATACCCAGGTATTCTAGGCCCAGCTCCTCGGCCGCCACCGTCATTTCCTCCAGGGTGTTATGGCCATCGCTGGCGGTCGTGTGGTTGTGAAACACGCCACGAATATCTTCTACCTCAATGAGTTGCGGAAAATCACCCGTCTCGCCGGCTTCGATTTCCCCGCGGTCCTCGCGGAGCTCGGGCGGAACCCATTTCATGTCGAGCTTGGCGTAAATTTGCTCTTCGGTTTCGGCGGCGATGACGGATTTCCGGTCCGGGTCTTCCGGCTTCGAATCCTTGTCGAACAAGCCCCACTCCGAGAGCGACCACCCCCGCTCCAAGGCCCGCTGCCGCATCCGGACATTATGATCCTTACTTCCGGTAAAGTGCAGCAGGGCAAACGCAAACTGCTCGGGCGGCACCACACGTAAATCAGCCTGCAAACCGTCCTGAAAACGCACGCTGGACTTCGTATGTCCATGGGCAGTGACTTCCGATACCGTATCCAAACCGACAAACCAGTCCATGACCGGCTTGGGCTTGGTTGAAGCCACGATAAAGTCCAAATCGCCGACGGTCTCACGCATGCGACGCAAGCTACCGGCCGACTCAGCCCGCTCCACCTCCGGCAGCTCCCGCAAGCCCTCCACGATTGGCTCGGCAACGCTGGCCGCCTTCCACCAATGGTGCCGCGCCTGATAGGCCTCACGGTTCGCAATGCCCGACAGCAGCTTTTGCTCGGTTTTCGCGCCAAATCCGGAAATTTCTGCGACCTTGCCCGCTTCGCAGGCGGCCTTGAGCGATTCCACACTGTCGATGCCCAGCTCGTCATGGAGTTTTTTAATCTTCTTGGGGCCGAGGTTGGGAATCGTCAGCAGTTCGATCATGCTCTCGGGCACCGACGCCTTCAGCTTGTCATAATACTCCAACTCGCCAGTCTCGTGCAGTGTGGTAATTTTCTCCACCAGCGCCTTGCCGATGCCCTTGATCTTGCCCAGGCGATCCTCCTCGATCACTGCCCCGAGATCCTCCTCCAGCGTCTCCAGCGCGCGCGCGCCACTTTGGTAGGCGCGGACCTTAAACGGGTTTTCGCCCTTGAGCTCCAGCAGCTCCGCAATTTCCTCCAAAACGCCGACAATCTCGCTTTTTTCCATACTTCAACCAGTATGAACAAACGACGTGCTGCCAATCAAACTCGCTAACTTTCTTCAGCACCATCAGAGTGGAACAAATCCTACAGCCGAAGTTCAAAGAAAATTGAATAAAATGAGCTAGCCAAAACGCTCAAGATAACTATACCAGCATCATGCCTAAGAAAGCCCTGATAACAGGAATCACCGGTCAGGACGGTTCCTACCTCGCCGAATTGCTCTTGGAAAAAGGTTACGAAGTCCACGGCATCATTCGCCGCGCATCGACCTTTAATACCGACCGCATCGACCACCTTTACCGCGATCCGCACGTCAACGGCTCGAAATTGCACCTGCACTACGGTGACCTCGCCGACGGCAGCCGCATCACCAAACTCCTTTACGAACTCAAGCCCGACGAAATTTACAACCTCGGTGCCCAGAGCCACGTGCGCGTCTCCTTCGACAGCCCGGAATACACTGGCGACGTCACCGGCCTCTCCACCGTCCGCCTGCTCGAAGCCATTCGCGAAGCCGGCTTGACGCAGGACGTCCGTTACTACCAGGCCAGCTCCTCCGAGATGTTTGGCAAGGTGCAACACGTGCCGCAAACCGAGGAAACGCCCTTCTGGCCGCGCTCGCCGTACGGCTGCGCCAAGGTCTTTGCGTTCTGGCTCACCGTCAACTACCGCGAAGCCTACAACCTGCACGCCAGCAACGGCATTCTCTTTAACCACGAGTCCCCGCGCCGCGGCGAGACCTTCGTCACCCGCAAGATTACCCGTGCCGCGACCCGCATCAAGATGGGCCTGCAGGACAAGCTTTACCTCGGCAACCTCGACGCCCAGCGCGACTGGGGCTACGCCAAGGAATACGTCGAAGTCATGTGGCTCATGCTCCAACAGGATAAGCCTGATGACTACGTTTGCGCGACCAACGAGACCCACAGCGTCCGCGACTTCGTAATCGAGACCTTCAACCTGCTCGACCTCGACTGGGAAAAGTATGTCGACTACGACAAGCGCTACGAGCGCCCCTCCGAGGTCGACCTGCTCATCGGCGACCCCGCCAAGCTCAAGAAGCAAATCGGCTGGGAGCCCAAGGTGAAGTTCAAGGAGCTCGTCAAAATCATGACCGAAGCCGACCTCGAACTCGCCAAACAAGAGCACGCCTACAAGGAAGCAACCGGCGTCAACAAGAGCTTCTAGCCCTTACGGATTTCAGGATGCGGATTGCGGAATTTCCGTAATCCGCTTCTTTTTATCGTAAACGTTTCTCATCCCATGAACTCCGATTCCAAGATTTACGTTGCCGGGCACCGCGGCATGGTCGGCGCAGGCGTCGTCCGCGCCCTGCAAGCCAAAGGCTACCAGAACATCATTACGCGCACCCGCAGCGAGCTCGACTTGACGAATCAAGTCGCCGTCAACGAGTTCCTCGCCACCGAAAAGCCGGATGTGATCGTGATCGCTGCAGCGAAGGTCGGCGGCATTCACGCCAACAACACCTACCCGGCCGAGTTCATTTACGAAAACCTAGCGCTGGAGCAAAACCTGATCCACGGTGCCTATCAGCATGGCGTCGGGCGTGTGCTTTTCCTGGGCAGCTCTTGCATTTACCCAAAACTCGCCGAGCAGCCGATGCGCGAAGACGCCCTGCTCACCGGCCCGCTGGAGCCCACCAACGAAGCCTACGCCATCGCCAAGATCGCTGGCCTCAAGCTTTGCGAATACTACCGACGTCAATATGGGGTGACATACCACTCCGCCATGCCGACCAATCTCTATGGCCAGCGTGACAACTACCATGGGGAAAATTCCCATGTGTTGCCCGCCCTGCTCCGCCGCTTCCACGAAGCCAAGGAGTCCGGTGCCAAGGAAATCACCCTTTGGGGAACGGGCTCGCCGATGCGCGAGTTTCTCCACGTCGACGATCTCTCCGCCGCCCTCGTCTACCTGCTGGAGCTCGAAGAGCCGCCGGACTTGGTCAATGTCGGCTACGGCAGCGATGTCACCATCAAGGAACTTTCAGAAATCGTCTGCGACACCGTGGGCTTCGAAGGCGAGATGGTCTGGGACACCAACCGCCCCGACGGCACTCCGCGCAAGCTGATGGACTCCTCCATCATGCGCAGCCTCGGCTGGGAGCCCAAGATAGACCTCCGTACCGGCGTCAAGCAAACCTACCAGTCCTTCCTCGACGAAATGGCCGACGGCTCCCTCCGCGCCTGAAGCGTCCCGCTTCACAGTCGGATGCGAATGCATTCGGATTTGCCCATTGGGCAAATGGCTATCTAGCTGAACAAGGTAGGGCGCAGTCTCCAGACAAGCCGCCAGCTCCTGCTGGACAGATTAATTTGCCCTTTGACAAATGGGCTTGCGGCGCGAGGACGCGCCTGCGCTGCCCTCATTAGGTATCTTAGCGACGGCTGGCCGCACGTTGCTTATCCAACAACTTCGGGTCCTTCTTCAGCATCGGCATAATCTCCGCCGGGGCGCGGCGATTACGATAAAGCTGAGCCATGATCTGCATCGCCGGATCGATGTGGCGGAAGAATTTCAGGTAGCTCGGGCACAGGTAATTCAGCCCGAACTCGCCATCCTTCGTCCAGGTAAAGCGATGCTTCGGGCACTCACCATGGCAGGCAAAGCGGACATCGCACTTCACGCACTGCTGCGGCAGGCCAAGCTTTTTGTCCTGCCCAAATTGCTTCATTGCATCGCTTTCCACGATGGCACCAAGTGACTGGTTCAGCACGTTGCCGACCTTGTAGCGCGGGTAAACGTAGTGGTCACAGGCGAAGACGTCGCCATCGTGCTCAATGGCCATCGCCTTGCCGCATGTTTCGCTAAATACGCAGAGTCCGCCGGGAATATTGAGCCACTTGCCGAGCGCCATGTCGATAATCTGCACGTAGGTCTTGCCAACATCGCGCGTTACCCAACGGTCGAAAATTTTGCAAAGAAACTCGCCATATTTGTGCGGGTCCACCGCCCAATGCGCCATGACTGGCGGGCGTTTTTCAATGGGCGGATTGCGGAAGTCCGGCGGATGCGCGAGCTGTAGACCGATGTCGCGCGAATCCTTGTCGGGCAGACGCTCGACGATCGGGATAAATTGCAGGTAGCCGCTGCCGATGTTTTTCAGGAATTTATAAACGTCCAGCGCCTTGTCGACATTGCCCGCGTGAACGCAGGTCAGGGTGTTGAACTCCACTTTGAACTTCTTGGCGAGCTCGATGCCGCGTATCACTTTGGCGTAGGACGGACCCTTTTTCTTATCGACGCGGTAGTGGTTGTGCAGCTCCTCCGGGCCGTCGATACTGATGCCGACGAGGAAATTTTCGTCGTGAAGAAAGCGCGCCCAATCCTCATCGAGTAAGGTGCCATTGGTCTGCAGGGCATTCTCAATCGTGCGCCCGTTGGCATACTTTTTCTGATACTCAACGACTTTTTGGAAAAACTTAACCCCCATCAGTGTCGGCTCCCCACCCTGCCAGGCAAAGGTCACCGTGTGCTCGGGCTGCGACTCGATGTAATTGCGAACGTAGGCCTCAAGCGTCTCCTCAGACATCTTGAAGCGCTCGTTCGAGCCGTAGAGATTCTCCTTTTCGAGGTAGAAGCAATACTCGCAATCCAGATTGCAAAGCGGCCCAATGGGCTTGGTCATCACGTGAAACGGCGCGGACGCCATGTCATGCTTGGGACCTTGAGTCAGTTTTTCATCAATCTGGATTACCGGGCTTTGGGGCATTATTGAGAGCTGTCGTCTTTCTTTTTCTGCTGATTCAGGATGCCTTGCAATAAGCCGCCAACAGCGCGCGCAGTATCCTGATTCTTCTGATCTTTAGTTTGATTCTGAGACTGGTCGTCCGTCACGCCAAGCGTATTCGTGGCAGAATTCGCAGCCCCTCCCACCAGGCTGGTGACGATGTTCGGCAGGTTGCCCAAGACCGTGCTTGCTAAACTGCTGTAATAATCCGGCTGGCTCAATGTGCCCGTGATATCAAATTTTGGCCCACTCACAAACCCCTCGCTGTCCTGCTGCTGACCGGCAAGCTTAAGATCCGTGATGAGCTTCAACTGGTTGCCACGCGTCCACAACTGAGCCGAAATTTTCATTGGTTGCTGCGTCAGAGGCACGTCCTTTTGGTAGGTGATCTGGCCGTTCCCCTTGAACATCATGTTGTTAACGTTACTCAGCAGCACGAACTCGCTCAGGTTGACGTTTAAGTTCTCCTTGCGATTGGCAGTCAGTGAAATCTGGTCGTATTCGATCTTTTGGCTAATCGCTTTGAGCATGCCGTTAACCTGTTGCACCGCAGGATTTTCCTTAACTGCGCTAACGCCAAACTGGCTCGTAATTTCGCTGACCAGCCCCAGCCCTGCGCCGATGCCCGAGACCGCATCGCCCACCGCGCTGCCCTGAGTGCGCACAACCCCCGGGCCGCCCTTCAGATCCAAATTGAAGAGCACCAGATCGGCCAACTGCCCCAGCGTCGGAGCATCACCCTTGGCCTCGCCCTTGAAGGAAAACGGGCCGGTGACGCCGGCATTTTGCGGGTTGCCATCTTTGGCGGTCAAGGTGCCAACCTCCAGCCCCTCCAGGTCGATATCCGCATCCAGCGTGTAGGGCTTGGCTTTACCTGCCGTGAAATCGATGATCGCCTTTGCGTTGACCGGCGCGTTGTTGAGCACTGCCTTGAGCGGCGTGATGCGCAAGGTCTTATCGTTGATCAGCAGCTTGCCCTCAAAGTCCTGAAAAGTGCTTTTGCCCATTATGACCCGGCCGAAATTGATGTCCAACGTGCCATCGTTACCCGTCCAGGCCGCGACCTTGTCCGGACCGGTTTGCGCGTTGGCGGTAGGCGTCGGCTGAGGCATATCCTGCGCGGGCGCAGCGGTTGGGGCGACATACTGGGGATTTTTAAATGCCTTACCCAGCATCTGCAGCTGGTCGATGCTCAGCGATTGGCCGCTTAGATCTACGTCAAAATTGTTCACACCGCCGGAGCGATCCACCTTGGCGACTAAATTCGCGTCACTAACAAGTGACGAACCCTTAATATTCAATGGTCCCTGTAGGTCGATCTTCTCCGCGCCATCAACGGTGCCCTTCAGCGAGAGCGTTGCCCTGGCAAGACGGTCGTAGCTTTCCTTAAGCGTCAGGTCGGTCAATGCCAGGGAGGCATCCACCGCCACGCCACCAGAAGCCGGCGTGACTTTTCCATTCAGCGAATACTGCCCGCCAGCCAAGCCTGCGTATTTCTCTAACACCGGTTGAGCCAGCAGGTTAGCCAAGTCGCCGCTCAGGTTGAGACTCACATTAGCGGTATCCGCCGCGTTCTCCATGTTCGCAGAGTAATCGACGCTGCCACTCAGCAGATTCTTACCGCCACTAGTCAGGCTCAGAGCGTCGAGCTTCAGTTGAAGGTCCTTCTCGTCGATGACAATGTTTGGCGTCAGCGCGATGTTGACCGACTTCAGCACTGGCTGGCCATCCTTAGCGAGGGAAAGCGAAGTGACGCTCCATGGCTTCGTGCTTGTGACCGTGAAATTGGAGTCACTCTGGGCGGTAATGGAAGCGCCACCAGTCATTTCGTCACCATCAAGAGACATCCCTTTCAGAAATGGATTGAGCCACTCGATGGGCAGGCTTTGTAAATCGATGGTTAGGAGCTCACCCGACTGGCCGTCAAGCTGCGGCTTGCCATCGACAATCTTTACGGTGAACTTCCGCTTCAGCTCTAGCGCGAGCAATTTGCGACCACTGGTAGTGACGAAATTCGCGTCCAGTGTCTCCAGCAATACCTGCTTGGATTGGAGCGTGGACTGAAGATTCGCGGTCAGCGTGCCACCGCCCACGTTGGCCAGCTCAGGCTTCCATTGGGCCAAGTTCCGCAGATCAAGTTGCAGCTTCCCCCCCACGACGAACTGCTCCGCCTTGCCATCAAGGGTGAACTTCTCGTTCATGGTAAGCGCAAAGTCCGGCAGGTCGGCACCCATCAGAAAGGGCTCCAGCGTCGCGCGATCTACATCTGCCGTCATGCCTCCCACCAGCGACTCGGTTGCCGGCGTGTAGGTAGAATCCAGTTGCGCCAGCTGCTTATTGTCGCGGCTCAGCGTCAAAATATACTCCTCGGTCTCGCTCTTATCCTCGGCGGAAGCCGCGATGGTGAGCGTTGCGGGCTTACTGAGCGCACCGCCACTCGCAGAAATGTCACCAACGAAGGATACGCGATCCAACTTCTGTTCGCTGGTTTGATTCAGCTTCAACTCCCCGTTGACCGCCAGCTTGCCAGCGGCTGCACCCGGGGTCTGGTCGATCAGGTCGCCTTTGAGGGTTAGCTTGCCCTCCTTACCCGGGGCAATGTCTCCGCCCGTGACGAAGAAGGTCAGTTGGCGCTTGGGCATCACGACTTGGCCGTTGATGTCGGCCTTACCCAGATAAATTTTCAGCGGAATCTCCGCGTTATCAAAAATTCCCTCAAACTTTGGCGCTCCCCCCTCAACGGAAGGTTCATCGTCATCCGATTTGTCACCACTTGGTTTCATTTTTGTGGTATCGACGTAAAGTTTGTCGATTACCAACTCGTCAATGCGCAGCTCTTTACCGAAAACGAAGTCCCACAGCGAGTATTGCAGTTGCAAGTCGCCGAGCTTGATCAGGGCACCGTTTTTCTCGATCTCCAGGTCTTGCACGTCAACTTTCGACATGCCCGCCGAGAGCGTTTCGACCTGAACCTTGTCAACTTTGCCCTCCATGGAGCTTAGGAAAATCGACTTCTGGAAGCCTGGCCGCGTGACAACCACCGCCGCAATCACGACCACCAGGATCAGCAATACGGCAAGGATCAGAATAACTTTGAGGAATTTCTTCATAGGTAGCCTTTAATTAAATAGAACGTAATCAGGATGATGCGGGTCACAAGTTTTTGACGCAAAAATTCACAGGCCCTCATCAAAGCCCCTGCGTAAAAAATCGCTGGAGCGCGCCTTGCAGCAAGCCGTTGCAGCGCGGCTGACGCGGGCCGCAAACACCCGCCTCACGAAGGAACTGGTTCAGCGCACCAGGCGCATCGCCAACCATCCAGTGATGCCAGAGGCCGAACAAGTCGCGCCCGGTCTCAACGGACAACATCGGCAGGAGCGCATCGACCACTAGCGTATCCAGCCGCGGGCCGGATAAAGCGCTGCAAAGCACCTCCCCCGCCAGCTCGTCGCGCAAGGCGGAAAAGCGTGCCGTGCGGCGGACCAAGGTGGTGCGCTCGTCCGGGTCGGCCTCGGCGGTCAAGGCAGTCCATTTCAGGAGTGACTGCGGCCAGTCGGGCTTTCCGTTGAGCAGGGTCAGGTATTGCTCGAAGCGCCGGCGCGGATGGTTGGCCGGACGCAGCCCGGCGAGCTTCCAACGCCCTTGGGCAAACTCAAACAGCGAATCCGGCGTCATCGTGGCCATCACATCGGGCGGGAAACGCTCGGCCAGCGCGATCATCGGCGCGCGATTGCGGCGGAAGCCCAGCGCCTCCAGCACCGCCTGATGCAGCGCCAACCGCCAGCCCAGCCGCTCGATCCGCATCTGCGCGTAGCGGCGCTTCTGCCGCCAGCGGTCAAAGGCGAGGTCGCGCAAATCGGCCAAGCGCGCCGTGACGGACAGGCTCAAATAATACTGGACGAGGTCCAGGTGGTCTCGGCGCTCCATGGCCAGCAGGGCGTCTTCCATCGCATGCGACTCCAGGTCACGGTCCAGCAGCGGCAGGAGCGCCAGCGTCTCCGGCTGCGCGCCGAGGGCGGTGTAGGCCGGGCGGCTGCCGTCGTCAAACACCACCACGTGCAGGACGACGCGGTCGAAGTTGGCATCACTCTCGTGGCCGTGGTCGAACCAGTCCCCCGGGTAGAAATGGATTTCCACATCGCCGTCCACGCGTTCGCCGTCGATCTCCAACAGCGCGTCGCGGAAATCCGGGCCCTCCTGGAGATTCCACTGCCCGGGGCGGCGAATGACCAGACGACGTCCCGACTGTGTTTTTAAATCCTCGCGATGAAAGTCCTGCCTCAGCCAAATGCGCTGCACGACCCGCTCGGATAGGCTAACGGGCCCGAACTCACCGGGCAGCTCGGCAACTTCCATTGCCAGTGTGCCGGCAACTTCCATTGCCAGTGTGCCATCCACGTTCGGAAAAGCAGTCATGGTAGAGGACAACATAATGCATTCCCTCAATCCGCCAAGCGCAAACCAATCACCGGTTACGAATGTGCCGCATTTGGAATGTAATTTGCATTAAGAATAAACCTGACTTTCATAATGACCAGCATGACTACTGACTTTCTGACCCAGGATTTTCTCGGCAATCCCGTCTGGCACTACGGCTTTGCCCTCGCCTGTGTGGCGATTGGCTACGTGATCGCCAAGCTCGGGCATTTTGCGGTGACGAAGGCCGGTAACCGTTTCGCTGAGGACCAAAACAGCGTGATGAAGGTCTTCTACGCGTCGGTGGGCAAGTCCCTCGGCGCGATTGGCATGTCAATCGGTCTGCGTATCGGCGTGGGGCTGATCGTCTTTCCGGGGAAACTGGAGGGCATCGCCGATCTGGCGGCGTCCATTCTCATCATTCTTTCCTTCGGCATGCTCGTGCTGCATCTCGTCGCCGTGCCCGAATACCTGATGACCAAGCATGCCGAAAAGGACGACACCCGCATGGACGCCATGCTTGTGCCGCTGATCAGCAAAACGCTTCGCGTCGTCGTGATCGGCGTCATCATCTTGCAGATTTTTCAGATCATCAGCGGTAAGGAAATCACCACAATTCTCGCCGGTTTGGGCATTGCCTCGCTGGCGTTTGGCCTCGCCGCCCAAGAGAGCATTGGCAACCTGTTTGGCTCGGTGTTCCTCTTTATGAACAAGCCGTTCGAAATCGGCGAACGCTGCAACATCGACGGCCACGATGGCGTAATCAGCGAGATGGGCCTGACCTGCACCCGCATGGAGCGCCTCGACGGACACCTGGTCACCATCCCCAACGGCCAGCTTTACAAAAAGACGATTCACAACATCGGCAAGCGGCCCTTCATCCGCCGCATTATGAACGTGACCATCACCTACGACACGCCGCCGGAAAAAATCGAAGAAGCGGTCAAAATTCTGCGCGACCTGATGGCCTACAAGGAGGGTGATGAGTCCACCAAAATGAACGAAGCCATCAACCAAGGGGACTTACTGCCCCGCGTTTACTTCAACGAATTCAACGCCGATTCGCTCAACATCATTTGCATTTACTGGTACCAGCCCCCGGCGTATTGGGACTTCCTGGAGCACAGCCAGTGGCTCAACATCCGCATTTTCAAGGCCTTTGGTGAGGCCGGCATCGACTTCGCCTTCCCCTCACAAACCATCTACTTGGCTGGAGACGACAACCGCCCGCTCAACATCCCGGGCATGGACTCGATTCGCAGCCTAGAAAGCCAGGCAACCAAGGGCGCGCCGGAAAAATCAGCCTAGGTCCACACCCAGGATTTTCGAGGCCTTGGCCTTGTCGCCATTACACAGATCCAGGACGAAGCCCGCATAATTCTCTTCCGCCAGTTGCAGGTGTTCGGCAAGCGTGGGCAGATTCTCGATCTCAGACTCTCGGAGGCGCGGCCGACGCACCTTGGACTCCTCATACGCCCGCTCCACGGCCACCATGAGCGAGTCGACTTGAATCGGCTTTTCAATAACCAGATAAATCCCCGCACCAATTGCGTCCTGCGTCAGCTCTTCACTGGTAAAGCCCGACATGAGAATAATGATGACATTCGGGTCAGCTTCAATCAATCGCCGGGCCAGCTCCAAGCCATCCATCGGCTCCATCGCATAGTCGATCAGGACCACATCGAACCGGCTTTGCCGATAGCGCATCAAGGCCTCTTCCCCGGAAGAAGCTCCAGCGCAGAGATAACCCGTAGCACCCATGAGACCGGTTAACATCTCATGAATGGCAGGCAGGTCGTCGACGATCAGCAAACTAGGCATATGTGAGGGGGTAGATTCAGGGATTAAAGATTAGCCGCCAACCACACTGGAGAGCTGGAAGATCGGCAAGAACATAGCCATCACGATACCACCGATGACCACACCCAATACGCAGATCAGAATTGGCTCCATCAGCGATGTCAGCGATTCGACAATGTTATTCACTTCCACGTCGTAGAAATCGGCAATCTTATTCATCATCCCGTCGACATTACCGGTTTGCTCACCGGCCTTGGCCATGTGTTTAACCATCGATGGGAAATACGGCGTCTCGGCGATAACTTCCGATAGCTGGCCGCCCTGACTGATGTGGCGGCTAAAGTTCACGCATGCCTCTTCAATGAAGGTGTTGTTCGACGCACTGGAGCAAATCTCCAGCGTGCGCAGGATCGGCACACCGCTTCGCAGCAGAATTGCGTAGGTGCGGCAGAAGCGGGAGATATTCACCTTCTGCGAGAGGTTGCCGATAATGGGCAACTTACTGAAAAAGACATCCTTGGCGCGCCGGCCACGTGGCGTAGCGACGATCTTCTTTAACGACCACCAGAGGGCGACGCCTCCGAGGATCAGCCAGTGAATGTTATACTTCAGGAAGTCGGAAATATCGATAAGCATCTGCGTCGGCTTCGGCAGCTCAGCACCGAAGTCAGCAAACATTTCCGCGAAAACCGGGATCACGAAAATAAGCAGCACATTCACCAGGATCACCGCCAAGCCGATAACGGCAATTGGGTAGGTCATGGCGCTCTTCACCTTTTTGATGAGGGCCAGGGAGTCCTCGAAGTAAAGAGCCACCTTGCTCATAATGTCCGCCAAGGCACCAGAGGCCTCACCGGCTTCCACCATGGAAACAAAAAGGTTCGGGAAGGCCTTGGGGAACTTGCGCACCGCGTCGGAGAACGAGGTGCCGCCCGCGATGTCGTTGCGCACGTCGCGGATGATGATCTTGAAAACCGGATTTTCCGTCTGATCCTGCAAGGCTTCCAGCGCGCTCACAAGGGGCAAACCCGCCTCAAGCATAGACGAAATTTGCTGCGTGAAGACCGCCAACTCATCGAGCTTGATCTTCTTGCGGTGGGCTTGCTTTTCGTAGGCCTTTTGCTTGGCCAGTCGCTGTGACTCGGCAAATGACGGCTTCTTCTTACCGCCAGCCGGAGTCGCGCTGGCCGCGCTTTGACTTAACATTGCCATAGTGTTGCAGAATCAGAAGGTTGGTGCGCGCAGTAGGAGAGTTCACTAGCAGAAGCGCTAATTGAGGAAATATACTTGACCTAAATGGTGAACGAGGTCAAGCCTTCCCCTTTTACAGGCGGGTGTAGTACAACGGCTAGTATACGAGTCTTCCACACTTGGGATGAGGGTTCGATTCCCTCCACCCGCACCAATCTGATTCCCCAACACTCAGGCGCTAAGCCTGAATGGAGTCGCTCTTAAGGTTCAGCCAATCCATCTCCTGGGGGGTTAGGCTTACTTCAAGGCCGGTTAACGAGGTACGCAGCTCCGTAATCGTCCGCGGACCGATCAACGGGAAAGTCGGGAACGACTGCCCAATGACCCATGCCATGGCGATATTTATCGGCATCACGTTTTTTGCTTCGGCCAGTTTTTTCGCGCGTTTTTTACGTTCGAAGTTGGCCTCGCTGTAGTAACCGTGGACGAGCAATTTGTTCTCTTTGCGATCCGGAGCGCTCTGATCGGTGAAGAATCCAGCCGCTTGGCTCGACCACGGGATCAGCGGTAAATTTCGCTCGGCGAGCCATGCCTGGAACTCCGAATTGGAGCACGATTCGGTGCCCGGCCAGACGGGGTTCACCATCTCGGCGAGGCTCAGCTGGTTCGACAAGCAGACCGGCGCGGGTATGCCATTGGCCTTGGCGTAAGCCGCCGCCTCGTCGAAGCGCACCGCCGTCCAATTCGAGAAACCATAGGCACGGATCTTGCCCGACTTGATCAATTGGCCAAGCACGTCTACAAACTCGCCCACCGGCACATCGAGGTTGTCGCGGTGCATCATGTAAAGGTCGATGTAGCCGCAGAAATTGGTCTTTATCAGGCGGTCGACTTCGTCGGTCATGTAGTCCGGAGTGCAGTTGGGCGCATGTGCGCCTTTGTCGATCATCACACACTGCTCACGAACGCCACGCATCGACATCCAGCGGCCGGCAAAGCTCGGCTTGGCACCCCAGCCACGGTAGATCGAGGCGTCGTCAAACACGTTACCCCCGAGCTCGAAAAAGGCGTCGTAAAGCGGAACCACGTCGGTAAACGATCGCTGCATGCCGGGGTGGCCCATGCAAAGGCGCGACACCGGCTTGGCGACGCCGGGGATTTCCCCCTTGGGAATCGCACTGCCCGCGCCGGTCAGCTTGCCATACACGCAGGGAAATTCCGGGCCGGGCTTCTCCATTTCATATTGCAGACCGATCTCGGCGCGCCAGCGGTCCAGCGTCTGCATGTTGCCCAAGGTATCTTCAATGCTCATCGCACAGTTGAGCAAGCCGCCGCCATGGGCCAGCTGATGCACGGCCTCCACTTCAAAAGTATACAGGTGCCGCTCAGAGCTGGCGTCGATCACCTCGGGCTCCTTGCCCTTGCGCTGCAGGACTATTTTGCCACCGGCAAACCAAGGCTGCTCTACGCGAATCGTTCCTTCGGTTCCGTAAACGGTGACGTCGTTTTCCGCACCAGCGCGCACACCGCAAAAGCACTCGCCGATGATGTCGCCCTCAAATTTCAAGACCGCACTCGTCCAGGTGTCCACGCCGGTCTTTTCGTCGAGGTGGCCAATGGCCTTCAGCTCAATCGGATTATCGAACGCCTTACCCTGCACGGCCCCCGCCAACAAGCGGCACATCGAGATCGGGTAACAACCGACATCCAGGATGCCGCCGCCGCCCAGTGCATTCGCTTGGAGACGACCCTCATGGTTCTCGCCGCTATCAAAGCCAAACGACGCACGGATACGCTGCAGTTGCCCGATGGCACCTTCCTTAACCAGTTCATAGAGCTTCGCCGTCGCCGGGTGGCAGCGATACATGAATGCTTCCAGGAAGACCACATCACTCTCCAGAGCGGCATCGACCACTGCCAGCGCTTCCCCGTAGTTTAACGTAGCGGGCTTTTCGCAAAGCACATGCTTACCGGCGCGCGCGGCCTTGATCGCCCACTCGGCGTGCATCGGATGTGGCGTGGCAATGTACACCGCATCGAGCTGCGAATCGTCCAGCATCGCCTGGTAATCACCAAATGCCTGACCGCCACCAAACTCGTCGAGAAACGCCTGCGCACGGGCTGCGTCGCGACTGGCCGCGGCATAGAGCTTGCCCGTGTCGGAACCCGCCAAACCGGCGGCAAACTTGCGGGCAATGCGACCGGGGCCGATGACGCCCCAGTTGAGAATTTTAGCGGAAGCGTCGGAGACGGGGGAAGTTTCAATCATGTCGTTAGTCTATCGCATTGCCGACTTGAAAACAAGGGCCAGTCTGGTCATAAACTAGCAAAATCTTGCTACATGGCAAAAATCATCAGCAGCCCCCGAATGATCTATGCCGGCCTCGGTCGGCACGACCGCGACGCGCCCAACCGCATTCGCCGGCCGCAGGGCTTCTCCTACTGGCTGCTTGAATACACCGCCGGTGGTGTTGCCAACATGCACCTGGCCAATGGAACCGTCGAAGCCGCCGCCCACAGCATTTTCCTCTTTGAACCCGGTGCGCCACAAACCTACGAGAATGATGAATCCCGGGGCCCCTGGCTGCATTACTGGGTATGCTTTCAACCGCGATCCGAGTGGATTGATTGGCTGAATTGGCCGCGCTTGGATCAGGGCTTTGGCATGCTGAAACGGCTGGATGAAACCGTTTCCAATCGTGTAAAATCCTGCTTCGACGACATGGTGAAAACCCTCCATGGCCCCCTGCCCCAACGCGAGGCGCTGGCCATGAGCCTGCTGGAGCAGCTCATCCTGTGGTGCGACTCCGCCAACCCCAACAAGACCGCCCAGCGGCTTGATTCCCGGGTGCGCCGCGCCATGGCCTACATCTGCGACCACTACCGCGAACCGCTGACCCTGGACGACATTGCCCGCGCCTCCGGCATCTCCCCCTCCCGCCTCGCGCACCTGTTTCCGCAGGAGGTCGGCATCACCCCGATGCGTTACCTGGAGCAGCACCGCATCGAGATCGCCCGCCAGCGATTGGCCGCCACCAGCGACTCCATTTCCGCCATCGCCGAGCGCGTCGGCTACGGCAGCGCGAGCTACTTCTCCAAAGTCTTCCGCAGCGTCCGCGGCTGCACCCCACGCGAGGCCCGCCAATCGGCAACCGGTGCGTAGGACGAACGGACATTCAACTTTCAGAGAATTTGCCCCAACGGGGCTACGCAACTATAGCCCAGGGTTGGCTTGAGGCCGCAGAGCGGCTGAACGCCTACCCTGGGAATACGAATACGTATATTGCCTATCCCAACGGGATTGCGCAAAACGACATCTTGCGCAGCCCCGTTGGGGCTGGGAGATAAGCGAGCATCCGGTTTCCCAGGGTAGCGCTTCCCGCAAGCGGTTCGCTTTAACCCTGGGCTATTGATGCGCAGCCCCGTTGGGGCAGTGTTTGCAGCAATCAAGATACAAAATCCGTGTTCGTTGACCCTAGCAATAGCCGGAAGTTACCGCGCAACCTCCTAAATAATGGGCGGCGGCCTCACTCCTGAAACCGCCGCCCAACTGAACCTGCTATTCTGACTGTATGCTGCTAATTACGAAGATAAGAGCAGCCGCCGATGGAATTATTCCGAAAAAATCGCACCAATAGAAATTTTTTTTCGATAACGACCTCCAAGCACCCCCAAAGCACTAACTTTAGGTCGACATTTTTTACCGACTGAGAAGCCCTCGCGATTTTCGCGCAAAGTACCGCCCGCAATCGGAATCGTGGCGCTGCTGATTGCCCTCGACTAGCCAATCCTTCAATGAACAATACGCCAACCATGCACGCCGACTATTGCCAAGTCACCTGCCCCACTTGCTTCGAACCGTTTTCCATCCCCGGCCCGGCGGCAACCGAAGTCCCCACCGAATGGGACTACGACTGCGAAGTCTGCTGCCGCCCCATGCTCATCCGCTTCTACCTGAACGGCGAGGAAGTCATTGCCGAGGCGGAGGCAATCGGCGATTAAGCTTGAGCAACAAATTGCTACAATTAAGATTCAACGAATTATGCTACACGGGTTCTCCACGACTTTTTGCAAAATTATTCGTCGGCTAGGAACGGTAATGTGGGTCACCGGCTTGACCATTTTTTTAGTGAGTAAGGGAATTCTCGGAGGCGAGCCTACTTCGGATTATTTATTTCTGGCGCTAATGTTGACGATTCTAGGGATAAACCTGCTATCGTTGCGCTCAAGTGACGAAAAGAAAGTTATCCTCGAAAAGAGACGGAAAAAATACCAAGTGAAAGTTCAACGTCTTGGAAAAAAGGGGATCCGCAAAGCATACCGTATGAGTATAAAAATCTCACTTACTTGCTTCGCCATCGCCCTAATCATCATGTTCGCCGGGTATATGTTTATGGTCTGGCCATTAAGCATAATCGCGGTTGGAGCTCTACTTTACGCCGGTAATCTAGAGGAACCACCGACCTCAATCGCCTAAACAATAGGCGGAGGCGGTGTAAAAAGGAACGCGAACCTCTGTGTTCGCATTCCTATCCATCACTTTTCATTCAGATCGAGCAGCAGCGAACACAGAGGTTCGTGTTCCTTCCTTCGTTCGCGCAATGCGCGAATCTATCGGTCCAGCGGGACGCTGGTTACATCGAGTGAATCGCGCTCTTGCTGACGGCGAGGCCGGCTTCTTTCATCGCTTCCGACATGGTCGGGTGGGCGTGGATGGTGCGACCGAGGTCTTCGGCGCTGCCACCGTATTCCATATGAGTCACGATGGCGGCGACGAGCTCACTGGCACCGTGGCCGATGATCTGCGCACCGAGAATGCGGTCCGTCTTCTTGTCGGCGATGATCTTCACAAAGCCGTCGGTAGCATCGACCGCGATAGCGCGACCATTGGCGGCAAATGGGAACTTACCGACGTTGACCTCGAGCTTGTCTTCCTTGGCCTTGTCCTCGCCGATGCCCACGCAGGCAATTTCCGGTTCGGTGTAAATGACATTCGGGATGACGTCGTAATTGCAATGGCCGCCCTTACCCGCGATCAGCTCAACGCAGGCCACGGCTTCTTCCTCAGCCT
The DNA here is from genome assembly GCF_027257155.1 of Cerasicoccus sp. TK19100. Classification (NCBI taxonomy): domain Bacteria; kingdom Pseudomonadati; phylum Verrucomicrobiota; class Opitutia; order Puniceicoccales; family Cerasicoccaceae; genus Cerasicoccus; species Cerasicoccus fimbriatus. The sequence goes on along the minus strand of NZ_JAPWDU010000007.1, from coordinate 197,948 downwards.
TATGGGCGAGCATCGGGCCAGCAACCACGTCGCCGATCGCGTAAATGCCCTTGGCGCTGGTGCGGAAATGATCGTCGATCTTCACGCGGCCACGGTCGTCCAGCTCGACGCCGGCCTTGTCCGGAGTCAGCCCGGCGGTGGTCGCCTTACGGCCTACGGCCACGAGGATCTTGTCGGCTTCAAACTTCAGCTCCTTGTCGCCCTTTTCGGCGGTGAGGAAGGTCTTCTTGCCCTCCTTGGCGACGCCGGTGACCTTGGCACCGAGCTCGAAGGCCATGCCTTGCTTCTTAAAGAAACGCTCGGCCATTTTGGCGACATCCTTATCGACCGCGCCCGCAATCTGCGGCAGCAGCTCGACGACGGTCACCTCACTGCCCAGGCGCGCCCAAACGCTGCCCAGCTCCAGGCCAATGGCACCTGCGCCAACGACGACGAGCTTACCCGGAATCTTGTCAAAAGCGATGGCTTCCGTGCTGGAAACGATAGTCTTGCCGTCAAACTTCATGAAGGGCAGCTCGACAGGCACGGAGCCAGTCGCGATGATGATGTGGTCGGCACTGACCGTCTTTTCGCCATCGTCGCCCTTGACCTTTACCTTGCCCTCGCCTTCGAGCGAGCCGAGCCCTTGCAGGACCTCTACCTTGCGAGCCTTGGCGAGCTGCGCCACGCCGCCGTTGAGCTGCTTGACGACCTCGTCCTTGCGCTTCATCAGCGCGGGAATGTCCGAGCTAAGCTTGCCCGTCTTGATGCCGTGCGCTTCGCCGCGCTCCTTGACGATGTGGAAAATCTCGGTCGAGTGCAGCAGCGCCTTCGACGGGATGCAGCCGACATTCAGGCACGTGCCGCCGAGAGTGGCGTCCTTTTCAACAAGTGCGGTTTTCATGCCCAGCTGCGCGGCGCGAAACGCGGCCACGTAGCCGCCAGGGCCGGAGCCAATAACAAGGAGGTCGTAATCTGCCATGATCTTAAATGGGTGGGAGTTTTTTAACTACGGATGGCGCGAATGAGCGCAGATGCCTGCGAGGCGAATATTATTTCTCACAAAGGCACGGAGGCACAAAGATTTTTTGATCAAAAATCAGATGCTTGGCCTTTGGTCTCTGTGAGATGAAATACGTTGGAGTTGAACGACTAGACGCCGAAGAGGAGCTTGGTCGGGTCTTCGATGGCTTCTTTGATCTTCACCAGGAACGTGACTGCGCCCTTGCCATCGACGACGCGGTGGTCGTAGCTCAGCGCGAGATACATCATCGGGCGGGCCACGATTTCGCCATTAATGACGACTGCGCGCTCGGTGATGTTGTGCAGGCCGAGGATGCCGGTTTGCGGCATGTTGAGCAGCGGCGTGGAAAGCATGCTGCCGTAAATACCGCCGTTGGAGATCGTGAAGACGCCGCCGTTGAGGTCTTCCAGCTTAATTTTGCCGGAGCGCGCCGCTTTGGCGTAAGCAATGATATCCTGCTCAATCGTGGCGAAGTTTTTGGAATCGCAATCGCGCACCACCGGAACCATCAGCCCCTTGTCCGAACCAACGGCCACACCGATATCGTAGAAATGATTTTGGATAACGTGGTCGCCATCGAGCTGAGTATTCAGATCCGGCACTTCTTGCAGCGCGTTAACAACGGCCTTCACGAAGAACGACATGAAGCCGAGCTTGACGCCGTATTTTTCCACAAACTTGTCCTGATGCTGTTTGCGCAGCTTCATCACCGCGCTCATGTCCACCTCATTGAAAGTGGTTAGCAAGGCCGCTTCGTTCGTCGCGGCAACGAGGCGCTCGGCGATCTTGCGACGCAGCGGAGTCATCTTCTTGCGCGTCGTGCGGCCGGCCTCGGGCTGATCTGCGCGGACCACGGTATCGGAAGGCTTGGTGGGAGACTCTGCCGGGGCGGCCTTAAAGTCGCGATCCTGCGCGGCAAGCATGTCCCCCTTGGTCACGCGGCCACCCTTGCCGGAGCCGTCGACCGACTTCGGGTCGATGCCGGTCTCGGCAGCGATGCGGCGAACGGCGGGCGAGTTGGCATCGTCCGGGGCCGGCTTTTCGTCCTTCTTCGGAGCGGGTGCTTCACTGGCGGCTTCGCCCTCGGAGTCGTCCGAGTCAGTGCTCTCCGAGCTGCCACCGCCGGGCTTGGCGGCGGAGTCATCGATCACGGCGACGATCTGGCCGATCTCGACCTCGTCGCCCTCGTCGGCCTTCAGGCTGATGACACCACTGGCCTCAGCGAGCCCTTCCGAGGTGATCTTGTCAGTCTCGAGTTCGAAGATTACTTGGTCTTTCTCGACGTAGTCGCCCTCGGCGACATGCCAGGCGGCGATGATGCCCGAGGTGATCGACTCACCGAGGGCCGGGATTTTCATTTCAACAGCCATGATAAAAATGCAAAATTATAAATGCAGAATGCAAAAAGGGTTAACGAAGGCGGGATTTACTTGGTTCTGGTAAGTTCTTTTATTGATGCAGAATTCTGAGACGTTTTTGAATTCTGCATTTTGAATACAAGGAGTTACTTGGCCGAAGTCTTCTCGAACGCTTCCTCCACGAGGGTTTGCTGCTCGATTTTGTGAACGGCGAGCGAGCCCGGCGCGGGGCTGGCGGCGGCGTGGCGACCGGCAAAGATTGGCTCCTTGCCCGAGACCTGCTTGATGTAGTGGTAAATGAAGCTCCACGCACCCATGTTCTGCGGCTCTTCCTGACACCAGACGAGGTGCTCGTAGCCTGGGTACTTCGCGAGGATATCGGTGAGCAGTTTTTCGTTGAACGGATAGAGCTGCTCAACGCGCACGATGGCGGCGTCCTTGATCTTGTTTTCTTCGCGGTAGGCGAGCAGATCGTAGTAAACCTTGCCCGAGCAAAGAATGACGCGCTTGGCCTTCTTGGGCGGCGTTTCGTCGTTGAGAATTTCGTGGAATTGCCCTTTTTGCAGCTCCTCAACCGTGGACACGCACTGCTTGTGGCGCAGCAGGCTCTTGGGGGCCATGATGACGAGCGGCTTCTGGAAATCGCGCTTCTTCTGGCGGCGCAGGATGTGGAAGTATTGCGCCGGGGTGGTCATCATCGCGACTTGGATGTTGTCCTCGGCGCAGGCCTGCAGGTAACGCTCAAGGCGGGCACTGGAGTGCTCCGGCCCCTGCCCTTCGTAGCCGTGCGGCAGCAGCATGACGAGCCCGCTCACGCGGCCCCACTTGGATTCGCTGCTGGCGATAAACTGGTCGAAGTGGACCTGCGCGCCGTTAGCGAAGTCGCCAAACTGCGCTTCCCAGAGTGCAAGCATGTCCGGGTAGTCGATCGAGTAACCGTAGTCGAAGCCCAGAATCGCCGCCTCGGAGAGGGACGAGTTGTGCACGCAGAAGGTGGCCTGATTCGCGTCGAGATTGGTCAACGGCACGTAGCGGGTGCGCGTCTCGGAGTCATACCACGCGGTGTGGCGCTGGCTGAAGGTGCCGCGCTCGGAGTCCTGCCCGGACAAGCGAACCGGTGTGCCGTCGAGCAGCAGCGTGCCGAACGCGAGCGACTCGGCAAAGGCCCAGTCGATTCCCTCGCCGGCCTCGAAGTTTTTCCACTTTTGCTTGAGCTGGCGCGCGATCTTGCTGTTCACGCTGAAGTTGCCGGGCACCTCGGTGAGGCGACGGGCCACGTGGCGCAGCTCCTCGGCTTTGACGCTGGTCTTCGTGGTGGTAAATTTAAACGGCGGCTGCGTGATACCGGCTGAGCCCTTCAGCTTGTCTTCCTTGGCCTGGGCCTGAGACTTCTTGCTGTTCTGCTTTTCCTCTTCCTTCTTCACGTCGAGGAAGGCGTCGTTGAGCGTATTTTGGTAGTCGTCGGTCAGCTTCTGAGCCTCCTCTTCGGAGATGTCGCCCGTCTTGAGCAACTGCGACTTAAGCGACTCGCTGATCGCCGGGTGCTTGGAAAGGCGCTGGTAAAGATCGGGCTGGGTGAAGCCGGGTTCGTCGGACTCGTTGTGGCCGTGGCGACGGTAGCAATACATGTCGATCACGACGTCGTCAGCAAACTCTTGACGATACTTCGCGGCCAGGCGCATAACAGCGCAAACAGCCAACGGATCATCTCCGTTAACGTGGAAAATCGGCACATCGATCATCTTGGCGATGTCGGTGCAGTAGCGGCTGGAACGCGAGTCGCGCGGGTCCGTGGTAAAGCCGATTTGGTTATTGATCACCACGTGAATCGTGCCGCCGGTGCGGTAGCCCTTCAGCTTGGCCAGATTGAGCGTTTCCGCGACCACGCCTTGGCCGGCAAAAGCGGCGTCACCATGGATGAGCAGCGGCAGCACACGCTTGCGCTCGAGGTCGCCACGAATGCGCTGGCGGGCACGGGCCTTACCCTCGACGACGGGGTCAACCGCCTCCAGGTGGCTCGGGTTCGCGGCCAGGCGGAGCTCAATGTCCTGCCCGGAAACGGTTTTCAGCACCGCTTCGTAGCCGAGGTGGTATTTAACGTCACCGTCGCCATGGATGGACTCCGGAATGTAGTTTTCCGAGAACTCGCGGAAAAGGAACTGGTAGGACTTGCCGAGGATGTTTGCCAGCACGTTGAGTCGGCCGCGGTGGGCCATGCCCATCACGATTTCTTCGACGCCGTTGGCCGGGCAATCCTGAATCAGCAAGTCCAGTGCGGCAATCAGCGTTTCGCCGCCTTCCAGCGAGAAGCGCTTCTGGCCGACGTAGCGGGTGTGCAGAAAACGCTCAAAGATTTCGCCCTGCATGACCTTGTCCAGCATGCGGAGCTTTTCTTCGCGGCTGAAGTCAGCCTTGAAATTGGTCGGCTCGATCGCGGCCTGAATCCAGCGGCGCTTGGGCGTCTCCTGAATGTGGATATACTCGCAGCCAACGTGGGCGCAGTAGGTTTCCGAAAGACGCTCCAGCAACTGAGGCACCGTCATGAAAACGCCGCCCAGGTAATTGCCGGTGTGGTATTCCTTCTCCGTATCGACCTTGTCCAGGCCCAGGCGATCCAGCGACAGGCGCGGATTCGGCACGGGCTCAACCGTCAGCGGGTTGAAGCGCGCCTGCGTGTGGCCGATCGAGCGGTAGGCGTAAATCGCGCCAATCACGCGGGACTGCGTAATTGCGTCGAGGCCCTCAATTTCCGCCGCCGTAGCGCTGGTGACACCCGTTTCGCCCGCGCTGGCCAATTGCTGGGCCAGCTCAAAGCCTTCAAAAAACGCCCGCCAGTGCTCGTCGAGCGTGTCGGGATTGTCGAGCCACTGCTCGTAGTTCTGGTCGATCAGGTCCGCATTCCAGCGGTTGGCGATACCGAGATTCTTCATGGCGTAAGGGGCTAAGAGGGGAAATTATCCGCGTTGGCAAAAAATGTATAGGCGTCCATATGCTGAACGCCTGGCGTTGAAATTCTGTCTAATTAAAGGGTTTTTCGACGTAAAGAAGAGGTAGAGATAGACTTCTGCCTGATATTCCGCAAGCTATTAGGCCAAAAACATGAGCGATTTTGATACCCTCGTTAAGCATCTGGAATCACTGGAAACCCGTGATCGGCCGGTGGCGGACACCATCCGCGACCTCGACGCCTACCACCGCGCACACGCCGCCGAGCTGCCCCCGCGCCTGGCCCACTTCTTGGAGCGTCGCAGCTACGGCAAGGCCCTGGCCTTCCTGAAAGACGAACCCGAGAACATGCCCCCCGGCGGTTGCTCGGGGAAGTAGCATGAAAAGAGCCCCAAAAGAAATCCAACCGCGCTAATATTGCCGCTAGATATATCCAAAAAATTAGTTAGCGAAAAATCGAATGAAACCAATTTCCCTAGACGCCTATGAAAAGATTGCGGCATCCTATGACGCACGGGCAAAAACAAAGCCTCACAACGCTTACTATGACCGACCAGCAGTGCTATCGCTTCTTCCAAAATTAGAAGGGAAACGTGTTTTGGATGCTGGATGTGGTCCAGGCATCTACCTGGAAGAAATTTTGGCACTAGGTGCAATTGATCCAGTTGGCATTGATGTAAGCCCTACAATGCTGGATTATGCGAAGACTCGGCTGGGTAGCAAAGCGGTGCTCCATGAGTTAAACTTGGAGAACGGAATTCCCATCTTTGAGGACGGCATCTTTGACGTCATCATATGCGCTCTCGTCTTGGACCATATTCGAAACTGGGAAGCGATCTTCAGAGAGTTCTTTAGAGTCTTAGCAAAAGGCGGTATCCTGGTTTTCTCGGTCGAACACCCGTCATCCGACTACCGCATTAGATCAGGTGAAAACTATTTCTCCGTTAAAAAAACAGAGCTAGAATGGAGAGGATTTGATGAACCGGTGGTTGTAACCTCATATCGAAGGCCACTTCAGGAGATGATCAACCCCCTAATAAGGGCAGGTTTTGATCTCGATGAAGTTTTGGAGCCAACACCAACGGATGAGTTCAGAAAACATGATGAAGCTGAGTACAATCATCTATCAAATTCACCAGGATTTCTATGCTTCAGAGCAATAAAGAGATGAGGCATGACACATTAACAGCAGGGAACGCCCGCTATTGCTGTCACCCCCTGCGCTTAGCGTTCGCATGTATGCAAACTAACTGACCTCAAGCAACACCTTCAACCTGTCCTCCAACTCACCAGCTTCAGGACACAAAACTTCACAACCCACAACTCCCGAACTCCCCTTTTCCCAATGTCCAAGAAACAACGTATTTCCACCGACGGCGGCAACGGCCTGGACGCCAACCCATTTGGCGCACTGAGCGGTGAAGGCCTGCCCGATGCCCCGAAGAAACCAGCCCCCGCGCCCAAGCCCACCCCCGCTCCGGCCAAAGTCAAGAAACGTGGCCGCGTGGACCTGCAACGCCAGAAAGGCGGGCGTGGCGGAAAAGTGGTTACCATTATTTCCGGCGAAGGCATGAACACCACCGGCCCGCAGGAGCTCGATGCGATGCTTAAACACTTTAAGACGCGCCTGGGCTGCGGCGGCAAAGTCCAGGGCAAGACCGTGGAGCTACAGGGCGACGTCCGCGATGCCGTCGAGCCCGAGCTCGCCCAGCGCGGCTATCGCGTCGTCCGCGTCGGCGGCTGAGGCAACGTGCCGTTGCATCCTTGATTGCCACGTCGTGGCAATGGCGGAGACGCAATTTTACAGGCGGCAAATGCGTAAGCTTTACACCGTGCGCGGTTTGCGCATTGGTAGAAAGCTTATGGCGGATACTCCGATTGAAATGAACAGCCTCGCGGGCAAAAAGGCCCTCAGCCTCGTGCGCGAAGCAGACTATGCTCACGCCGGCGATTCAGAAGCCATCGACATGGTCTTCAAAAAGCTGCCCCGCGACCCATCGGCCAAAGTGCTCGACGTTGGCAGCGGCCTCGGCGCGACGGCCGACTACATCCGCCAGCAGGGCTGGGGCGAGGTGACCGGCATCGACCGCAGCCACCCATCCGTCATCTATGCCAACGAGCATTACAAGCGCTGCAATTTCATCCACACGGACGTTGTCGACTCCTCCCTCGTCCTCAAGGAGCGCTTCGACCTGCTCGTCAGCTTCAACGCGTTTTACGCCTTCGACGACCAGGCAGCGGCGCTGCAAACGCTGTCCCACGTGGCCTCGCACGAGTCCAAGTTTGCCATTTTCGACTACGTGGACCGCGGCGGCTACGCCAGTAACCCCATCATGGAAAACGGCAAACCGTTCCTCCCCAATCCCTTAAGACTCGACAAGATCGAGCGCCTTTTGGCCGAGAACGGCTGGCGCTTGTTCACCATCGAGCCGCTGCACCCACACTTTGCCGACTGGTATGGCAAGCTAGTCGAACGCACCAAAGACGCCGAGGAGGCCATCAAGGAATCGACCCCGGAAGGCTTTTACGAGCACATGCTTTCGCTCTACACGCAGCTCCACGACGCCATCGCCGACAACCGACTCGGCGGGGCCATCGTCCGCGCAGTCCACGGTAAGGCGCAGCTTTAGAGCCGGCAAAAGTGCCTGATGGGCGCGCCGTTGCAATCTTGCTAGGAAATTGTAATCGATTTCCATTGAACTTTCATCTATTATGATGGTCGAATCATTGACCATTAATACGTGTTAGCTATGAACAAAACACTCACCACCTTACTGCTCGTGCTCGGCACCATCTCCCTTTGCCGCGCCGACACCCGCACCCTCACCAATCAGGACGGGGCCTCGATCGAGGTCGAGCTGCTGGAAGTCACCGACTACCGCGGCCAGGAGAGCATCCACGTCAAGCGTGAGGTCGACCAGCGGAAGTTTTACATCCCGATCAACAACCTTAGCTTCAAGGATCAGCGCGAGGTCCGCGACTGGTGGAAAGAGCAGCAAAAGGAGAAAGAAATTCTCAAACCCGATGTGGATCTGGAGTTCAGCTTTAAGTCCAACCGCAAAAAGGAATCGCAATACAACAGCTCTTACAGCGACGACGACGACTACTTTTTCGAACCGGTGATCGAGATCGTCAATGACGACCTTTATCAGAGCTACACTGACTGCAAGGTGCGCCTCGTTTGCTTCGCCCGGCATACCAAATACAAGAACAGCCTGGAGGTCACTTCCGTCACCGAAAAGACGGTCAACCTTCCCCGCAAACAAACCACCTACGTCCAGGGCTCGCCCTACAAGTTTAACAATTACAAGTCCGAGCTCTCGGACTACGAATTTGGCTGGGAGGACGCCGGTTACATCGTCGTGATTAAAAACTCCAAGGGCGAGGTGACGCACATCGACACCAACAACACCCGCTACGAGCGCGCGCTGGATGTCGTCATGAAGATGAAGGAAGACGAATATTACTCAACCGATCTGCGGGTAAAGCTCGACTCCTACAGCAACTACTAGCCTCCGCCCACCATGTCCGACATCGACTATCAGCCCTTTCTCGACGCCGCCATTGCGGAAGCCCGCCGAGGCTTGGCCGAGGGCGGCATTCCCATTGGCTCGGTGCTCGTCAGGTTGACCGACCAAGGTCCGGAGATCGTTGGGCGCGGCCACAACCAGCGCATCCAAAAGGGCAGCTCCGTGCTCCATGGCGAGATGGACGCACTGGAAAACGCCGGTCGCCTCAGCGCCAAGGACTACCAAAACAGCTTCATCGTCACCACCCTCTCCCCCTGCCCCATGTGCACGGGCGCGATTCTGCTCTACAAGATCCCGCTCGTCATCATCGGCGAGAACGAAACCTTTATGGGAGCCGAGGACACCCTCCGCCAAAACGGCGTGCAGCTCATCCACCTCGAAAGCGAGGAATGCAAGCAGATGATGCGCGACTTCATCGCCGCCAAGCCCGAGCTCTGGAACGAAGATATTGGGGTGTAGGCAGGTTAGACTTTTGCAATAACCCGGCTTACAATCGCTTCGCGAGACAAGTTTGGAGTGCGCCAGCCCTCTGGCGCTTTAGGATTTTCAGGGCAGTCTAAATGTATACATCGAGCAAAATAATGCTCTGGTTTCAGTTTTTCAGCGTCACCCAAAATGCGAAAGCGCCAGAGGGCTGGCGCACTCCAAACTCACTAAACGCGTTTTTAGGCACCCAAAATCGGCGCTTCACGTGACTTCGCGGGCCAAAAAATGCCTCTCACGCCCAGCTTCAGCCCCAAACGACCTCCTTTTTTCCATGGGAACAAAAAAACCCTTTGAATTACGGTGTTTTCGGTTAAATTAGGCGGTTTTCCAATTTTCCAGCCATGAGCAGCGACACCGAAAAACCAGTCAACGAAGAACAACCCGAGAATCCGGAAGTCGAGAACACCGACACCACCGAAGTTGCGGACGACGACGGCGTGGGCGCACTGCTTGCGCAGATTGAGCAGCTTCAGGCCGATTTGCAGGCCCAGAAGGACAAGACGCTGCGCGCCGTGGCCGACCTCGACAACTACCGCCGCCGCGTCGCCCGTGAAAAGGACGACCTGCGCAAGGCTGTCGAGTCCGGCGTGATCGAAGACCTTCTGCCGGCCATCGACAACTTCCAGATCGGCCTCGAACATGCGGCCAAGGCCCAGAGCGGTGCCGACGTCGCCAAGGGCTTCGAGTTCATCGTCACCCAGATCAACCAGATCTTGGAACAGCGCGGCCTCACCCAGGTGGCCCCGGCCCCGGGCGACGAGTTCGACCACCACCAGCACGAAGCCGTAGGCCACGAAGCCAGCGACGAGATTGCCGACCACCACATTATCAAGGTCATGCGCGTGGGCTACCAGCTCAACGACCGCCTGTTGCGCCCGGCCTCCGTGGTCGTGTCCTCCGGCCCGGCCGAAACCAACGAAGACGCCTAAGCAATGCCCGAAGATTATTACGAGCTCCTCGGCGTTAGCCGGGACGCCGACGCTGCGGAGATCAAAAAGGCCTACCGCAAGATGGCCGTGAAGTATCACCCGGACAAAAATCCGGACAATCCCGAGGCTGAGGAAAAATTTAAGCAGGTCTCCGAGGCCTACGAGGCCCTCAAAGATCCCGACAAGCGCGCCGCCTACGATCGCTACGGTCACGCTGCCTTTCAGGGCGCGGGTGCCGGTGCCGGTGGCGCGGGTGGATTCCACGACCCGTTCGACGTCTTCCGCGAATTCTTCGGCCAGCAGGGCGGCGGTGGCGGAGGCGGCATTTTCGAGGAATTCTTCGGTGGTGGCGGTGGCCAGCGCGGCGGCCCCACGCAAGGTGAGAACCTCGGCGAAGATCTGGAAATTTCCCTCGAAGAAGCGGCCGAAGGCTGCACCAAAGAAATTTCCTACCGACGCCATGAGCACTGCGGCTCGTGCGGCGGCACCGGCGCAGCATCCGGCAGCGCCCGCACCAAGTGCACGACTTGCAACGGCCACGGCCAGGTAATTAGCTCCCGCGGCTTTTTTCAAGTGCGCCAGGCCTGCCCGACCTGCCAGGGTCAGGGCACCGTCATTGAAAACCCCTGCGACGACTGCCGTGGCCACGGCGTGCAGGTCAAAACGCACAAGGTAAAGCTCAACATCCCGCCCGGCGTGGACACCGGCTCGCGCCTGCGTTCGCGCGGCAACGGCAATGCCGGTGGCCAGGGCGGCCCATACGGCGATCTTTACGTGACGCTTCACATTGCGCAACACGACATTTTCGAGCGCCATGAGGACGACCTCTATTGCGTGATCCCGATCAAGTTCACGCTCGCGGCGCTGGGCGGCTCCATCGAGGTGCCGACGCTTTCCGGCCGCGCCTCGCTCAAGATTCCGTCCGGCACCCAGGGCGGCACCAAGTTCCGCCTGCGCGGCAAGGGCATGCCCTCCCTGCGCGGCAACCACGTGGGCGACCAGATTGTCCGCGTCGAGATCGAGGTGCCCAAGAAGCTCGCGGGCGATGAAAAAGCGGCACTGGAGCACTTTGCCGAAGTCTGCGGTGATGCCGACGAACCGGTGGAAAAGTCCTTCTTCGACAAAGCCAAGAAGTGGTTTGAATGAACGTCCAAGACTTGCCCAATCCCCGCCTGCTCAGCCTGAGCGACGCCATTGAGCGCCGCGAAACGCTGCGCGCCGAGGGCAAACGGGTCGTGCTGACCAACGGCTGTTTCGACCTGCTGCACACCGGGCACGTTTACTTCCTGAGCGAGGCCGCCAAACTGGGCGATGCACTGTTCATCGCGATCAATTCCGATGTCAGTGTCAAGGCGCTCAAGGGCGAAACCCGCCCCGTGCAGAGCGAGTTGGAGCGCGCGTATTTGCTCGGGCGGCTGAACTTTGTCGACACGCTCGTCACCTTCGGCACACCGCGGCTGACGGCCGAGATCGCGGCGCTCCAGCCCGACGTTTACGCCAAAGCTGGCGACTACACGCTGGAAACGCTCAACCCCGAGGAACGCGGCGCGCTGGAGGCCTGCGGTGCCGTCATCCAGTTCATGCCATTTTTGCAGGGCTACAGCACCACGTCTTTGATTGCCAAGATCAGCGCCGCCGCTACAACCTTTTAAGATCTATGTTTCGCGTTGCCATTTTAGGTTCCGGTCGCGGCAGTAACGCCGAGGCAATCCTCCGCGCCCAGGAAGAGGGACGCCTGGGCCCTAGCCAAGTGCTCGGCATCTTCTCCGACCAGCCGCATGCACGCATCCTGAAGCTTGGGCCGCAGTTCGACACGCCCAGCATCTACCTCGATCCGGGCCCGTATAAGACCAAATTTACGCCCGAAGCCGAGGAGCATTGGGCGCACGCGATTGACAGCATTTCGCCGGACCTCGTTGTCCTGGCTGGCTTCATGCGCGTGCTCAAAACGCCGCTGCTCAAAGCCTTCGAAGGCCGCATTATCAACCTGCACCCCAGCCTGCTGCCCAAGCACCCGGGCCTGCACTCCATCCGCAAGGCCTTCGAGGCGGGCGACAAGGAGACTGGCTGCACCGTGCATTGGGTGAACGACGAAGTCGACGGCGGCGAGATCATCAAACGCGCCTCGGTGCCGATCTACCCGGAAGACACACTGGAGGCAGTCGAAGAGCGCGTCCACCAGGCTGAGCATGCGCTGCTGCCCGCCGTGATCCGCAAACTCGCCGAAGAGGCCGCCTTCCAGGGCCGTATTTAACTTTGCCCCGCAAAGTAACTTTCTTTCGCAAAGCTTATGCACGAAGTTTCCTGCACCGTCACACCTGATTTAGCCGAAGAGCTTGAGGCCTACATGTGCGAATACGTTCGCTCCAACTGGTCGCTGCTCCAGATCAAGGATAACGACCCGATCAAGCTCCAGGGCTTCTTTGAGGACCGCGCGCAGGCCGAGCAGGAATACGCTGAGATGCGTGCCGAGTTCCCCGTGCTCCCCGCCGAGCCCGACTGGCGCGAGTTCGACGACCAGGAGTGGCAGGACGCCTACAAGGCGTTCATCGACCCATGGTCGTATGGCGATCTCCACTGGGTGCCCGTCTGGATGCGCGAGGAATACCACGTGCCCGCCGGCGAGACCGCGATTTACCTCGATGCCGGCATGGCCTTCGGCACCGGCAGCCACGAGACCACGCGCCTCATGGCCAAGCGCCTGCTTGACTACCGTGACGCGCATGCCGACTTCGCGGGCAAGCGCCTGATCGACGCCGGTTGCGGCAGCGGCATCCTCGCGATGTCCGGCGCCAAGCTCGGCTTTAAAGACGTCTATGCCTTCGACCGCGACCCCGAGGCGATCCGCGTCTCCATCGAGAACCGCGCGTTCAACGAGCTGGCGGAATCGAGCGTGGAGTTCGTCGACGCGGGGCTCGAAGACGGCCTTGCCGGTCGCCAGGCTGACATCATTCTGGCCAACATCCAGGCCGACGTCCTCAAAATTTACGCCGAGCAACTCATCAACGCCACGGCCCCCGGCGGCGTGCTCGCCCTGAGCGGCATCCTCGCAATCGAAGTTGACGACGTCCGCGCCAAGTTTGCCCCACTGGCCGAAGCCAAATTCGGCCAAGTGACGATCGACTCCCGCGTCGACGACGAATGGTGCGATTTGACGATCTTTACCACGTAATTGAGTGCGATTAAGTCCTTGTCCCCGGGGCAACTTATCGTGACAATCCCACGACACGATTCGGGCATGCTATGGAACTGAAAGACTTTAAGCACTACTTGATCAAGAAGGGCCAAAACGACAACCTCTCGAAGGTGTCGCCGGACCCTTGGGATGACATTCCGGAGGACAAGGATGAGGGCAAAGATGAGCTCGCCGAGCTCAACGCGCGCCTCGCCGACCTCCAGCAGCGGTTCTTCGTCGATAAGTCCAAGAAGCTGCTCTTCGTGCTGCAGGGCATGGACACCAGCGGCAAGAACGGCACGATCCGCAACGTTTTCCGCGGCGTCAATCCGCAGGGCGTCGATGTGGCCAGCTTTGACAAGCCGAGCACGAAGGAACTTTCCCACGACTATTTGTGGCGTGTGCATCGCAGTACGCCGGCCAATGGCGAGATCGTCATCTTTGACCGCAGCCACTACGAGGACGTGCTCGCGGTGCGCGTGAACGACCTCAAGCCCAAAGAAGTCTGGAGCAAGCGCTTCCGCCACATCAACGACTTCGAGCAGCTACTCGTCGACGAGGGCTGCATCATCATCAAATTCTTCCTCCACATCGACCGCGCAGCGCAAAAAGAGCGCCTGCAAGCACGCCTCGACCGGCCGGAGAAAAATTGGAAATTTGACCCGTCGGACTTGGTTGCCCGCAGCCGCTGGGAGCAATACGAAAAGGCCTACGAGGAAGTGTTTGAAAAGACCAGCCACGCCCATGCCCCCTGGTATCTCATCCCGGCCAACAAGAAATGGGCGCGCAATCTCCTTGTCGCCCGTATCGTCGTGGCCTGCCTGGAAGACCTCCACCTGAGCTACCCGAAGGTCAATTACGACCCGGCGAAGATCGAGATCGATTAGACTGCCAATTGCAGCAATCAGCAGATTCAAATCTGTCTTATTTTTAATATCTGCTGAACATTCATGAACGAAGAGCTACCGTTCCCAGTCTATTTATTTCCAATATTTTTCCCAATACTTTGGTGCAGCATTCTCTATATGCTTTCGCAGATGAGTGGTTGGCATCGAGTTGCGAAAACGTTCGCATACGATGAGAAAATTGCAGGTGAATACCTGAGATTTCAGTCAGCGCAAATAAATGGCGTAAACTTCAATTCCGCGCTGGAAATCGGCATCAACGACGTCGGACTGACCATGGCACCATTCTTTCTATTTCGTTTGTTCCATAAGAGAATTCTACTGCCGTGGAACTACCTTAGGGCCGAAGAATATAAAAAGTGGCTTTTCTCTGGCTACAAACTGACCCTCATCGAAGATAAGCGCTTCACGATAGTGATCAGCAAAAAGCTTTTTAAAAAGATGCAGAGGTTTCTTTGAGTGCTGCGGACATTCCGGTTTAGCCAATAAATTTTACCGATCCGGGAAGTCGTCGTAGGCGACGCCGGTTAGCGGGAAGATCGGGTGCTTGAGGCGCTTCGAGCTGATGTCCTCAAACTGGAGGCCCACCAGAAAGTCTTTGCCGATGAATTGCAGGAAGTCACGCCGCTGAACCACGAGGCAATGGCTGTCCGTAATCGCCACGATATCGGCCGTGGCAGTGCTGTTTTGCAGCAGGCTGATCTCACCGAAGAACTCGCCCGTGGCAAGCTTGGCCACGCGTTTGCTATCGGCCACGACTTCGAGCAGCCCGTCGTAAATCAGGTAGAAAAACTGGTTGCGCATGCCCTTGCGGATGACGGTGTCTCCCGCCTTGAACTCCGCGATATTGGCCAATCGCGAAAAGCTGGTCAGCGCCTGCGGATGCCAGTTGCGGCAGAGATCGATGCGGTGCAGGAAGGACTGCTTGCGGATAATTTCCTCCACATCACGCGCGCCCAAACTGCGCACGATGAGCTGCTGAAAATCATCACGGGAAATCGCGAGTAGCAGGCTCTTGCGGGCGGCACGAATCGAGCGGGTACGCGGCACATTGTAGAGGAGCGCGATCTCGCCAAAGACATCGCCCACACCGAGCTCGGTGATCTTGAGCGGTCGGCCGGACTTTAGCTCCATGAGCACCTCCACGCCGCCATCGTAAACGAAATACAAATGCTCGCCGACCTCACCCTCTTTGCAGACGTATTGCTTGGGGTCCACGACGACGCCTTCTACCCGCTGCGCCAGCTCGTCCAGGATTTGGGCGTTAACCCCCTTCAGGAGGAGTGTCTCACTGAAGTATTGGGTCACGGCCTCGGTCGAGATCTCGTGGTTGCGCATGGGGCCGGGCTTCTGCTTGCGCGCCTGTAATTGCTCAATGACATGCAGCACGTTTTTCGCCGCGATCCAGGAAATCATCGCCAGGCTACCCAGCACCGTGGCCGCCATTTGTATGAGCACGATGATCACCGTCAACGCCGCACCGCCATCCTGCACGTAGCGATCGGTGAGGTAGCGTAAGTTTAAGTCGAACGCAGACAGATTCGCGAGGAAAACCGTGAAAAGCCATACGAAGGTGAACGCGCCAAAGATCAGCAGGTAGCTCTTATCGGTGAATTTTATGCGGGCATTAATCAGCGTCCACAGCAGACGATTTTGCACAAAGATAAAGTCGTGCGTGGTCGAGAGTGGGTAGCGACGATAAAGGCTCCGCAGCAGGAGGCTCGCCGGGCTCCGGCCTGTGGGGGCCGTGATGAAAAACACACCGAGCAGCAGCACATAAACCAAATGGGGATACCAGATCGCGGCGATGCCGGTGATGAAAAACATCGGTGCCATCTGCATTAGCGCGACGCTCATCTCGCACAAGCGTCCGCCCATGCGTCCGTCTTCCACGTTGCAACAGAAATGCGGAAAGGCGTGCTTCCAGCGGAACCGGGTATCGTACACTTCGCGGTCAAAGCCGACCAGCAAACACGCCGAGAGAAAGTACCCTACCGTGAGGCAGCCGCAGATGAGGAGCCAGCCGATCAGGATTTCCAGGAGATTCGTCGGCGTGCCCAGCGGGCGGAAGAGCACCGTAAGCGTCCCAAACAAAATCGCTGCCACACCAAAATAATGCGCCATGCCGAAGCGCAAGCCATGGTCCCACTCCACTGCGCGGTTTTGCTTCGGCGCGCTGGCCAGGCATTGGTCATCCACTTCGAGCACCCCCGTCACCACGGCCTTCATCACCAGCTCATACAGACTGCGCAGCGGCGGGCATTTGCGGTCGGTGATCAGCTTGGGCAACAGCTCTTGCAACGGCACTCCTTCCCTAAATTTACGCAACAGCCACCACTGGTCCTCCTCGACGACGAGGTATGTTTTCAGTGGAACATTTTTGAGGATAAGTATCCCGTGCTCGGGCTTACTCGCCTCAATATCGTAGGCCAGCTTGAGCCGCGCTTTGGTGAGGATATATGCCTGATCCATGCAGTGAGTAATAGTAAAACTCCATACTAACCTAAACCAAACAGGGGTCAATGCCCTAACGCGCCTGCCCGCGACAAGAAACATCTCATGCTAAAACAGATAAGTTTTAACAATTCTCGTGATATATGTAACCAAAACAAGCGGAACAAAGACGCTTCTTCCTCGTCATAGCGGTAAACTTCCCAATCAATACCTGAGCCATCATGCAACTATTCAAAACGATAAGCCTCATCCTCTCACTCCCCGTTCTCAGCCACGCGGCTGATGTCAACGAATGGCTCACCCTGAAGGAACGCTTCCTCGACCAGGATCAGCGCGAGGCGTATCACTACGAGTCACCCGCCAACGACACAGAAATTATCGAGATGGTGGACTTGCTCAATGCCATGCCGCCCGCCGAGCAATGGGACGCACTCATTGCCACCTATCAGCAATCGCTGGAAGAGGTCGACTCCAAGTCGGTTCGCGATTTCGAAAACATGCTCCTCCTCGCCATGCTGCAATACATGGCAGCCCCGGACGGCAGTGATGCGTTCATTACATCGCTCAAAGCCTCTCAAAAGCAATGGAAGGAGCTGGCCAAATCCGCTGGCGAAGATCAGCGCCAGTCGTATGTGTATCAAAATATCGACCGCCAACTTCGGCAACTGATCAATCGACTGGAAGGCACAGACTCGCGCGGCTCCGACATTGAAGAGCAGATAAAGCGCCTTGAGGCGCAGATGGCGCGCATGCAGCCCGTGGATGAAACGGATCTGATCGCCATTGCCGGCAGCGAGGAAAACCTGGCAACGATACGCAACCTCATGCTCGCACAACAAGCCTTCCAAGAACAAATGATGGAAAAATATGAGGGCGTCACGGAAGTCACTGCGGAAATGCGCGAAGATTACACCGCCGCTCAAGCTGCGTTTCTCGAAGAGCAAAAAGACGCCATGGAGTTGTTTAAAACCATCCAGCAAAAGCCCGGTTGGCCGACTCTGATGACGAACCTCATGCAAAGCGAAAGCAACCCGTATCGCAGAGAGCAATTGCCCACATTGTATTTTCCCCAGGAGCTCGTCAGCAGCGCTGGTCAAGAACGCTCGGCAGCGCTGATTCGGCAGGCACTAAAGCTGCCCGCCCTGATCGTCATCCACAGCTACGACCAACGCGAAACGCAGGAACTCGCCGCAGAAATCGCACTCGAAATGATAGACGAGTTGGCCGTAGCACAATGGGCACTTGTTAGCTCTCCCGAAGACATGGAGCTGTTCGCGCAAATGCAGGAGCGCTTCCCTGCCCCCGAAAAGCCGAAAGAAGATCATCATGATCCGCAGTACAATGCCTACATGAATGCCAAATACATTCAGGCATTGTCACTCATCAAAGCTGGGCAAGCCCTTGAAGCGACCGAGCTACTTGCCACGGTCGAATCTGATCCCAATTATTACATTGATGAGTCCAAGGAATTCACCACGCCCGAGCAGCAGCAGGCCGCATGGCAGGCATTCTACGGTGCGATCTCGCGTAACCCTGACTCGCCACTCTGGAGCGATCTCTTCGAGCTTTCTGAAGTTTATGAGAAAGAGGCCGAAATCTATGCATTGGTTACCAGCTTGATCGCCAGCCAGCCCGTGCAAGTGGATCAGCTCGATCAGGCTGCCTCTTCACTGGCCTACCATTACTCCGCGCAGGGAGACATCGAATCCACGCTGCGTATCTATCGCGAGACCAGCGAAATTCTTCAAGATAGCGCCAACAAGAACCTGATCTACGAAAGCGCGTCCGACACCGACTCCATCGCCCGACATGCCCTTTCACTCGGCATCATCACCGACAATCAGGAACTCACGGACCTCAGTATTCAAATCGCTGCAAACACCCTCGCCATCGTGCGTGCGCAGCCCATTGGCGAGGACGATTACTTCAACTTTTACGACCTGCGCAGCCCACTTCTCCAAACTTATCTGGAGCTAAAGAACTACACCGCGCTGGAAGAAACCGCCTTGGCCGAGATAGACTATTTAAAGCAACTTTCCGCCAATGCCACGGGTGAGGATTACCAAATCGAGCAACGCCGCGAAGCCATTCAGCAAGCCTTACCCGACGTGATGGCCTACTACCTCCTGGCACTGTACGGACAGCAGCGATTTGGCGACATGGTCGATACCCTGGCGACATCCAAAGACTTCAATAAACCTTTTCTCAGCGACTACCTCAATGAGCAAAACAAGGACGACCTGCCCGCAAAAGTCGCCTACGCGCTGCACGTTGCGGGACAGTCTGAAACTGCCACAGCGCTCTTGGAGGCCCAGCTCCTCAAACGCGACGACGATGACCAACTTTACGAAGTGTTGGTCGAGATCCAGGGCGTCGATGCGATTCCCTATCTCGACTACTTGTCGCAGATAAATCAATTTGAAGAACGCCCGCTAATCTGGAAAGGACAAGCACTGCTCGACGCCGGTAAGCTACAGCAAGCCGAAGCCGTCATCAAACAGGCCATGACCATGGACCCCTCCGATGGTGACCAGGGTAAGGAGGACCGCATGCGTGTTTACGCGGTAATGGGAGCTATTCGCGAAGCTCAGGGCAATACCGAGGAAGCTGAATTCTTCGACAAAGTGCTTCGCTCCATTCGCATTTCAGAGAACGCTGACGATTATTATTACGCAGGGCTTAGAGATGAAGCCATTGCCATGTATGAAGAAGCGCTGACCTACTTTGTCGACGCTTACTGCATTCAGTCCCGCCTCGCCGTGAAGCTGATGGATGCAGGCCAGGAAGAGGAAGCCGCCAAGCATTATGCCAAAGCATTCGAGCTGATGCCCGACAGTTTTGGCCGCATCGAAAGCCACTGCTTCGGCTGCGAAGGTGCCTTCCGCGGCGAGACGGCGCAGCTCATTGCCGACCGTGTTTTTGGCGACTACATCAAGCGCAATCCGCAGGACCCGCAGGGCTACTACCTCCTCGCCTACCTGCGCATGGAGCAGGAGCGCTATGACGAAGCATTGGACAATCTCGTGATCGCCGTCGATCTGGACCCCCAATACCTGAACGCCTGGAAGAAGCTAATCTCCATCTCGCGCAACGTGAAGCTGGACCAGGAACAAATCGACGACATTGCCCTCAATCTGCTCTACCTGGATCCACTCGGACGCAATTCCCATGTAAATTTCAGCGACTTCAATAACTTCCGCAAGCTTTGGCCGGCCATGGAACAAGCCGCCGAACTCCGCAAAAACGCAAACCAGCCACGCGAGATTTACCCGCTGCAAACAGACAACACGGAAGAGTCGGACGATAGCAGAATCTCACGATACCACGGTGACCAATCCGTCGGCCAGATGGCTCTGGACAACCGCAATATCAGCGCCGTGAAGAGCCTGCTCTCCAGCACACCCCGCGCTAGCGAGACGCTTGAATAAACAGCGAGCTGCGCGCGCTACTCTGCCTCCACCTCCGGCTCCGGCTCAAACGGAACAAATCTCATACGCACAAAGAACGGCGCGGCCGATTCGCTGAAGACTTCCGTGACCATATCCGCCAAGGGTCCCGGGCGTGTCTCCGTCGTCGCCAGTGGCGTAACTTCGCCGGTGTCCAGATTGACGCGCTCAATGATGGCTTGGAAACCGAGGTTGCCCTGCATGCGGTTAAAGGCGATCTCGTAACCACCGGTGCCATTCGGTTGGATGCTCAGTGCGTCCAGTACCGTCTCACGCACCAGCGGATCAAAGCCCAGGAGATACTCCGCGAAATTCGGGAAGACATCGCCTTCGATATTGGCATCAATCGCCTGCTCGGCCGGTAAACGCTGCGGCAGTTTCTCCTCTCGCCAAACGAGGAAGGGATTCGTTGGCGCACTCGACGCAGCCGGGTTAATGACCGTAGAGCCGTCACCGTCGGTAGCCGTCAGCGTGCCAAGGGACACACTGTTGCCCACCACGTCGAAGCTAAGCTCGACCGTCGAAGTGTCATTGAAGGGCCCCCACTTCACGGCCGTGTTTTCCGGATCGAAGACGCCACCCTCTGAAATGTTTTTAGCCACCTGCCCGCTGGACAAACTTTGCGATACAAAGTAAGGCGGCTCCACCCCGGCACCAGGCGTGTACGAATACACCACACGTTCGCCGGACAACGGACCAGTTTGCGCGATGGCACTGCCAGCCGCCAATGCGCTGATGGAAAGAATCGAGATTTTGCTGAGTAACTTTTCCATGCGATAATTAGTTCTGTGGGACGACATTCACGGCGTAGCTCGCAAAGGTGTTCGTGCCAGCCAAGTAAGGGTCCAGCGCGTAGCTGTCCGACAGCCCGACGATCGAGACCACGGTGTTCTCCGGGTTCAGTTCTTCCAGACAGGTTACGCCAGGAATACTCGCCGGACCGGCGCAAGTGCCTTCCTGATAGTCGAACGATATGTTAATGGACAACGCGCCATTGATGATCGGCGTGGGCATGCTGCCGGCGGTATTCACGCCGACAAACCCCACTGGCGGCGGCTCGTCCTCCGGGTCGCCAAGGGCAATAATCAGATTGCGACTTTGCGTGGCGTTAAAGCTCGCCACCAAACGCCCGCCGGAAACGCTGAACGAACCGAGCAAATTGTATTGATTGACCCCATCCGGGCTGAAACCAACCGACCACACATTCTCGCCGACTTGGCCGAACAACATCTGCATGGGCTCGTCGCAAGCGCCAAAGGCAAACGCGCCAAACTGGAGCTGCGCACTCTCGCCATTGGGCGTGGCCGTGAATCCGATTTCGCCGATATCAAAGGCGCTGACAACGGCCGTGTTCGCTCCGGTCTTCTGCACCGAGCCAATGTGGAACCCGCTCTCCTGCGTAAACTCCACATTCGGCGGCGTGCCGGGATTGTTCACGTCCACCAGTGTCAGGGTGACGTCTTCACCCACTTCGTAGCAGCCTTTTTCCGGGGTGACTTGCAGTTCGAAAGCCGTTCCACTGGTCACACAAAAGCCCTCCGGGTCCGCCCCGCCAACCGGTGCGCAAATGGGCGCACGCGCCGTGGCAGTGATTGTCACGAGGCCATGCGGCGCGGGGTCTGGCGCGGTCCAGACCGCCTGCGAAACGCCGTCGGCCACTCTGGTAATGTTCGACAGCGTGCCCTCCGTCGCCTCCCACACGTAGGACACATCGCCCAGTTCGGCGAGGTCATGCGCGGTGGCAGTGATCGTGTAAGCCTCGCCCGGCGTGTAGTTGTTCGGCGGACACCCGGCCATGGTCACGTAAGCCGGGCGCACCACGACTTGCTCCACGTCCGAGCTGGCCAAGCGCCCGGGCGGAAACGCCTCAGAACCGCTCGCCTGCGCCTGGATGTATACATTGACCGCGCCGACGTCTTTCGGCTGGTAATAATTGTTCGTGATCGTGAGCACCGGCTGGCCGACCTGCACCATCTCCGCGTAAGAATACGCAATCGGCACGTTCCACGTTTCGGAGGGAATCTCTTTGGATGCCTCCTTGTTCTGGTAATTTTTAATCGCTTCGTCGCGCACGAAGTCACGGCCCGTCTGATAAGTTTCGACGCTCTTGTTGATCATCGCGGTGCGTACGCCAGTGTCGTAGGTTTTCTTAACCACGTCCGCCGATTTAAACGCCTTGATGCCATCGGCCGCCGCGCCACCCGCGCCAATCGCGGTCAGCACGACATCGGTTGCCACGCCGTCGATGCTCCATCCCTTGCTGGACACCACCGCATAGGCGGTCCAATTGCCCTGCTTCGCGCATTCATCCTGGAAGAATTCCTTGTAAGGGAAAGTCGCCTCGATCTTGCCGTTGGCCGGATAGGTGTTAGCGATCTTCTCGTATTCCACACGCAGGCCGGTGATCGTAACCGAGACTGGTGCCGCGGCGACTTTTCCCGGGGCACCGGCGAGGCCAACTACCGCCAGCTTCGCGCCGGTTTCCGGGCTGAAAATTTCCTCATTGAGCATTTGCTCCGCCACGTATTGCTCGCGCATCAGCTTACTCAGCTCGGCATCGCTATTGGGGCTCGGGTCGTATTCGCGCGCATTTTTCATCTTGGCGGTTTTGTTGGAGCGAGCCGCCGCGGCACCACCATCGGCATCCAACTGTGCAAGGAAATCATCAATATGCGCCTCGACTCCGCTTTGCGCGATCAGGGCATCCACCTGCGCGCGGAGGCTGACAATTGCGGGGTCGTCACCAGCGAGGATTTCGGCGTCCAGCTCGGCCAGGCCACCGGGGAAATTCGGATCGAGCAAGTAGCGCATGGCGGCAATCTGGACTTTCTCCGCCTCGCTGCTGAAGGGGCCAAACTCTTTCGGGCCGCCCGTAAAATACTCCGAGTAGTCGATGTCGTTGCGCGTTTCCAGACGTGTCGCCAGCGTGCTGGCTTTGGAGCGCAAAGCGGTGAGACCGAAGGAGCCCGACGACAGCCCCTGGACGATCACCTGGCCGGTCAACGCGATGTTTGCGGGTGTAGGGGTGCTGCCCGCCGGATAAATCGTGTAGTTAACGGGGCCGCCCTCGGTCGGCTTGATCGGGTGCGGTGCAATCGCCAGCGCGTAACCGGTACCCGTGGTAATGACGCTCGCGGGCATCACCACCTCGTCGATGCCGGGTATCTGGTAATAGGCCGTGTAGCCGCCAGGCTCCGGCGCAAGGCCATAGATTTCCACCGAGGTCGCCGGGGCCGGGCGCAGCGTTTCCAGCGCGACAAAGCCCGGGCCGCTTAATGGGTCGGGCACGAAAAACGACGCCGCGTCAGCGGTGATCTCACGGTAACGCTCGCCGTATTTCCAGATGTTGACCGCCTGTAGGTAGGCCTCGTCAATGGTGCCTTGCGCGTCAACATAGGCCGCCACTTCCCCGGCGTTAATGGAGTTATCGAAGTTCGTGTCTGCCGGATGCGCAGCAAGGGCCACGCTGGCGAACGCAAGATAAGCTATCAATATTCGCATAGAGTAGTCGTGTATATCCGTAGAGGTTGTAAGATGAGTACGTTAGAGAAATTATTCCCTAATGTCGAACCTCCATTGTGTCACCGCCGGGCCTTACAAATTTTTCACACAGCCAGCGCAGGCCTATTCCACGAGCACCGGCATCTGCTCGCGGTGTGAAGCTAGCGGCAGCGAGTCGCCTCCTGCCTGCGCCAGCTCGCGGGCAAACTCCGTCACTGTTTTGCGGCGATCACTGCCGGGCTCACAAGTCTCGGCGATGTCATTGAGCGCGATGAGCACCTTGCGAACGATAGTGATGTCCTCGCGCCCGTAGAAAAAAGTCTGCTGAAATGCGCCGCGCAGCAGCTTCTCGAATGACCAAGTACGCGTGATCAACCGCGGCTGACCATCCTGCCCGACGCGCAGGGTGTCCGGCCAGGGGCGTGTCGCCAAAACGCGAAATGCGCACGCCAGGTAGTCGATGCATTCCTCGGCCGTGTGCGGGTCGTTTATGCCGGGCGAGAGCGCGCGAATCGCGATTTCCTCCATTTGCCGAATTGGGAACATGACGTCCTGCTCGTGCGTCGGAAACGTGCCAATAACAAACGTGGCCAGCAGTTTTTCACGTGCCTCGTCATGCAGAGAACGGCGACAGCGCACACGCGCCAGTGCCTGCCCCTTCACCATGAATTCGCCCGGCAGACAGCACAGCTCCAGCAGGAGATCATGCTGCTCCACGAGCCGCAGAATCTCAGAATCGCGGATAAACTGGAGGTAGCCCGCACGTAAGCAAGAGAGCTCAATGAGCCCTTCCGCCGGGCCGTCTTCCAGTTGCGCACGGACGTCGTCAACGGAAATTTCCTCCGTCGAGGGCCGGGCAACTTCTTCCGGAAACAGCTCATCGACGGCTTCGTTTAAGTCCGAGTAAACCCGCCGCATGATCGACTGAACCTGGATCGACGAGGCTACATGCTGCACAAAATAAATCATCAGCCCGATGCACATCAGCGAAAACAGCACCGCAAACAGCACGGAGATATTTGGCACGAAGCTGGTATCGCCCGAGCTGACATTTTTCAGCGTGATGATGTTGTAAATGAAGCACCCGCAAAAAGTGCCAATCACGAACTGGCTTGGGCGATCTTCGATAAAGTTTTGTACCAGTCGCGGCCCGTACTGCTGCGAAGCCAGCGTCAGCACCACCACCATCGTGGAGAGCAGCACGCCCGTCACCGTGATGATCGAGCCCGAAATCGTCGAAAGAATCGTCCGCGCCCCCTCGGGCGTTTGCATGAACCAGGCAAGCTTGCTGCTGGTGTTAAACCCGATGGCGTGATCGAGCGCATTCATGCCAACGGCCGCCACAATCGCCGCTCCCGCCAAGAGTGCCGGGATAAACCAAAACGATTGCAGAATGCGTAGCCAGAGTGCCGGTAGTGAGAAGTTCATCATGGAGATTATACTGACAGACTATCCAAAAAATGAGTATTGTCTAGGCAGGCTCACAAAACCCGCCGCCACAATGAATATCGCACAGATAAGCGCTACTCCGACCTAGTATGATCCCAGCCTATTAAAGAACTCACAGAAGCCGAAATCCCTTATCGCGCCCCAATACATGATCCGCGACAATAGCGATTCCATCACACATCAGCACCATCTATGTCCACGGGTTAAGAAAGCCTACGGAGGTCGCTGTGCATGCAAAAAAAACTCATTTGCCAATACAATCGTAGTAAAAGTGGATATTCTATTCTCTACGTTTGACCGTCTGTGTCCTGCTCTGTGTCCTTGCTTTTGGGAATCGTAGAAAATGCGAGTGCTGCTGGAAAGGCGGCGAAACAGCGCCTTAGCCTGTCACGCTCAATCCGCCTTGCTGGACACAACAAATCACTGCGGCAAGATCGGCCAGGTTAGATGAAAAGTGCTTAGCATGGGGGCTGGATCCGACTATTGAGTGGCAGACCACTTAAAGAAACCAGATTGTCGATCGGGCAGTTCGATGCGTAGAACTTTGTCACTCCGATTCTGGGTGCTGGTTTCCAAATTTCGGTGCTCGATCACGTTGGGATACTCGCTGTCTTCTTCGCTGTACCAATGAGCTAAATCGGGAGACCAAAGGAGTTTCAAATCACTGGTATCCTTCGGATCCAATGAATAGTAAACATGCGCTTGGCCATTCTCAATAGAAGGGAGCGGCAGTTTGTGGGCATCCTGTTCTGTGGGGACCATTCCATTGCGAGCGAATATTGATTCGATGAAGTTCGGGACTCCATCTTTGTCGAGGTCGCCATTTGCGCCAGTTTCGCTCTCGAATGATTGTGGGACGAGCGGATCCATGCCGTATTGCCATTCCCAGCCATTTGGCAACCAATCGGAGTCATCGTCTCCGTGAATATCGTTAACAATGAGGACGGCATTAGTCAGCCAATAGGGTTCGGAATTTGGCGAGGTCACCCAGATGTCGTGCCAGCCTTCCCTTAGCCCGCTTGGTATGGTGATTTGGAGTCCACTCCCAGAAAGGTATTCTGTCTCGCTCTGAATGCTTCCGATCCTTGCAGTCGACCCGGCGAGCAAGCCATAGCCACTGACATCGATCGAGGTGCCGCCTTCAATATCGCCAAGAAATTGCTGCCCGTTCGCAATGACACCCGGTAAAACATATAGGCAGGTATTAGCGGGATTGGCATGCATATGATTGAAGGATGGCGCACTGGGATTTGCGATGGCGCTGGTATTAATGACCTCCAGGTTATCGCCATAGACAGTGACCTCCAAGACGCCATCGCCATCCAAGTCTTTGACGACTGGAGGCGTATAGCATCCAAATTTACCAGGAAGCAGAAATGGGAAGCCCAAGTGTGCAAAGTCGCTTCCATCAACCTGCCACGCATGCACCAGGCGATGTCCGTCGGAGGCGATAATATCGAGTGCACCATCTTGGTTCAAATCCGCCAGACTCGGCGAGTATATGCGGCTGGAAACTGTTTTGGGCCAATTCGGTAACGAAGATCCGTCATGGTGGAGCAAGTGTAATTCACCCGCGAGGGTGCCGATTGCGATTTCCAAGTCGCCGTCACCATCCAAATCAGCGATAGAAGGTGATCTTGGCAGGCTTCCTAAGTGCTTCGGCCAGCCTTGGTGAGCCACGCCGTGAATGTCCAGCACCGTAGTGTAACCATCATAAAACGAAACGATGATATCTAATCGACCATCGCGATTCAAATCCGATAGCGCTACTTCTTGACTAATAGAGGTCCCAGAATTCACCAGGATCGGCCATCCAGGTTTATAACTCCCATCTAGGCTCAGCGCATGCACATAGCCTGCTGAATCCGCAACGACGAAATCTATCTCTCCATCACCATCGATATCGCCTGCAGCAGTTGTGGCGTGGATGAATGCGCCATTGGCAGACGAAGTGAGCAGCTTGGGCCAACCAGGAAGGTTGACACCTGCTCCGTCCACCAAATGCAGTCGTGGCGCGCTCCCTTTATAAGGGTTTGAGGGAAACAGCACTTCCGCACTTCCGTCTCCATTCACATCGACGACAGTGGGCGCCAAAGAGGATGGCACGAAGTCATTGTTCCGCGGGGTGGTCAGCGGCCAGCCTTCACAGGTGCTGCCATCCAGGTTCCAGAAGCGAATTTCGCGAAATTCAGGGTAAGCGAAACTGGTGCCGCTCTTTGAAATAAATCCAACTTCCAGTTCGCCATCACCGTCGATGTCACCGGCGCTGGCAGGGCCCGACGGCCAGACAAGGCTACCTTTAAATAAGCCGCTTTGAATGGGCGATCCATCGGGGCGATACATCCTGAGACCATACCCAGTTGGCAGAAAAATCTCTTGCTCCCCGTCATCATCAAGATCCATGACCGTAATCGCTTCCGCGTTGACTAGACTGATACTCCACCCCGGGCGTAGGGCCGACTCGTTATACCCTATTAAAAGCACGATTCGGTGCTCAACTACAGGTAAGCCATCCGCGAAGGTGGATAGACGTATCGTGTAGTCGCCTGCAGAAAAATTACTGACGTCCAAACTCCCGATCAGGCTGTTGGCGTGAGGCTCACTACCAGTAGAAATTTCTATCCAATTATCTGGGACGCGTCCGACTCCATATTCGAGCAGGTAGTGAAAATCACTCTCGGCTCCGACGTTGCCATAGATGCGCACGGTACCGAAGGCTGGAGTGCCTGTAGCGGGACTCGTGATTCGAGCTGTTGCCGATTTAGGACGCGTATTATACCCAAGCAGTGCCGCATTTAAATTCAGTCTTCCATGGGAGCTCAGTTGATCCCACCCCGGTTGCTCAATGTCATCAGCGGTCTGTTGTAGCGTCAGGCGAATAGTTTCAGGTTTGGAGTCAGGGTTCATTTGCAGGAGCATCGCGGCAGCAGCAGTCACCAGCGGCGCGGAGAATGACGTGCCTGCTGACCTCGTGTGCTTGGCATCCACGATGGTGCCCATGCTTGTCCCGTTGGCCCGGGGGCCGAGCATGGAATTTGCAAAACCCCCGGCGCCACCGCCCGGTGCGACCAAGTCCACCGTGGCGCCATAGTTGGAGAAATAGAGGACCTCATCATTATTGTCTGACGCACCGACCGATATGACTTCTGGATAGGCCGAAGGGTAATGCCCAACCGCATCGAGGCCCGAGTTGCCCGAACTGGCGATGAGAACGACGCCATTGGAGTTTGCATAGCGTATTGCTTGGGCAAACGAATCCGAGTAATGCTTGCCCCCAAAACTCATGTTAACCACTTGCGCCCCATTACGGACTGCATAGTAGAGGGCTTCAATCGAATCAGAGATGTAGCTGGTGCCAGAATTGCCATTTTTGAGCGCCATGATTTGGACATTTGAGGCAATGCCAGCGATGCCATAATCATTGCCTCGCTTCGCGCCAATCAAACCGGCAATCAAGGTGCCGTGGCCATGGTTGTCGGATGAATCCGCATTGTTGCTGGCGAAATTCCAGCCATAAATATCGTCCACGTAGCCGTTCCCATCGTCATCCACACCGTTATTAGGAATTTCGTATGAGTTGGCCCATGCAACCTGACTTAAATCGGGGTGCGAGAAGTCGACTCCGGAATCGATGACTGCGACAATGACCTCGTTCGAGTTCCCATTCAGTTGATCCCAAGCCCCGGGGGCCTGAATAAGGTCCAAATACCATTGATCCCGAAAAGGCTGCCCCCAGGTTCCATAACTGGAGTAAAATGGGTCCCCGCCAATATCCTCAGTCTGGATGTAGTCAGGCTCTGCAATCAATACATCCGGATCCGCCTGCATCTGCTGAATCGCTTCCTCTAATGTAATTTCATCTAGATTGATTTGCTGTCTAAAAAAGGTTTTCAGATATTTATTATCATCCGAATCCTTTAAGCTGACGCCTGCCAGAAGTCGTAGGCTTTGCTGTCCATGTTTCTTCTGCGCACGGTCAATGAATTTCGATAATTTGTCGCCCTTCAATGCTTTTTGCAGCTTTGTGGATGCGCTCGACTCCTCCGCCAAGCCCTCCTCTTCGCTGGTGTCTTCCGTCACTGTGACGACTATGATTGAGTCCGTTGCAAAGTTGTCCGGGATGCCATCATGATTAATATCAACCGTTTCCTGTGCAAAGGAGCTAAGCGGTAGCAATGAAAGAGCTGCGTAGATCGCGAGTCGTACGATGGGAAACACCGGGTAACGTAGGAAACTTGAAGTAATCATTTCAGTATAGGGCACATTGACAATATTAGCCCCAAGATGAGTTTATCCAGAATAAATGTAATAAAATTAGCCAAAACGCTCCTCGAATTGCTTCCAATTGACCACTTAAAACACAAACATGTGTCATGCATTAGCCCTGCTTCTGGTGATCTTCGATAAAGTTTTGTACCAAGCGCGGCCCATATTGCTGCGAAGCCAGCGTCACCACCACCACCATCGTGGAGAGCAGCACGCCCGTCACCGTGATGATCGAGCCCGAGATCGTCGAAATAATCGTCCGCGCCCCCTCGGGTGTTTGCATGAACCAGGCAAGCTTGCTGCTGGTGTTAAACCCGATGGCGTGATCGAGCGCATTCATGCCAACGGCCGCCACAATCGCCGCCCCCGCCAAGAGCGCCGGGATAAACCAAAACGATTGCAGAATGCGTAGCAAGAGTGCCGGTAGTGAAAAGTTCATCATGGAGATTCTACAGAAAGACTATCCAAAAAATGAGCATTGTCAGGCAGGCTCACAAAACCCGCCACCACAATGAATATCGCACAGATAAACGCTACTCCGACCTAGTATGACCCAGCCTATTAAAGAGCTCACAGAAGCCGAAATCCCTTATCGCGCCCCAATACATGATCCGCGACAATAGCGATTCCATCGACACCAAGAAAGCCTATGGATTAAGAAAGTCTGCGTGGATCGCTGAAAGGGCCACGGTGTGCCAACACTATTAAACGCTCATTTCCTGTCATTACATCGGCTTCTTTTCATGGCATATATGCCAAGATTAGTGTTACCGATGTCCTTTAAAATCTTTCACCTATACATTTGGTTCATAGACACATACATACTCGCGCTATAAAATACCTTCATCTTTCAATTCAGTAATAAATTCATAATTAGCCACTTTTCTCAATGCACCTAACAAACCAGAAGTTGATGCGCCCACTGCTATACAAGCTTTAACCATATCCATATCAGATCCCATCGCTGCGATTGTTATTACTGTTTCACCCTGAGATGTCTTTTGATCTATATTATTGCCATCCAAAACAAACTGCTTGAGTCTGTCTATATCTCCTGAGGAAGCTATCTGCGAAATTTTTTCAGGCTCGGGGAGCAATTCACCATAGGAATAGGAAAATAATTTCATAATATCATTCGCTAAAAAGCACAATTCAACGTCATTATATAAATAGATTTTTCCATCTCGTGCGTTGGCGCATAAATCACAGTTATTGATAATTCCAATAATCAAAATCGATTTCTTAAGCAGTTTATCTTCAGTTCGTTCAAGCACATTGGGTTTGACTGTATTAGATATCGGGAAAAAAATCTGCAAATAGTATTTTGAGCCATTTACATTAAGCATTTCCTGCTTGGGCGCCCCCCCCATTATTCTCTGTATAGAACTTCAGCAAAGAGCTATTCAAACCGCATCCCACAGCTCTCATTAAACTTTCAACCTCTGAAGAACAAGGTGCCCTCCTGCTACCGTTCAAGTATTTATTCATCGTTACTAATGTTGCGGAGGGGATGAAGAGGTCAAACGTAGACTTTTGACATAATATTTTATATTTTGGTGACTATGCCTCATCATGCATCACTTTCCTAAGCCAAATACCGGACGAGGAAACCGCTACGATTCAGTTTGCCCATAGGGAAACTCCAGCTTTGTCTGTGTGCGAAAAATGCGCTCGGCCTTGA
The DNA here is from genome assembly GCF_027257155.1 of Cerasicoccus sp. TK19100. Lineage (NCBI taxonomy): Bacteria > Pseudomonadati > Verrucomicrobiota > Opitutia > Puniceicoccales > Cerasicoccaceae > Cerasicoccus > Cerasicoccus fimbriatus. The sequence goes on along the minus strand of NZ_JAPWDU010000007.1, from coordinate 166,819 downwards.
GCTAGTGGCTGCGGAGTTGGTCTGTTTCGGAGAAGTGTTTGCGCAGCTTTAGCTGGTAGCATGCGCCCGTGGCAGGTCCGCCCCAACAAGGAACGTTGCCACTACAACCAGCTGCCTGAATTTGAAAAACGGCGCTACCCCTGCGCCTCCGCCTCAGACTCGATGCGCTCGATGTATTCGCTGACGTTGCAGGTCAGCAAGCGGCTGCCGGTGGGGCTGATTTCGAGCACCTTGTTGACCACCGGGTCCAGGAAGTCACGGTCGTGGCTGACGAGGATCATCGTGCCCGGGAAGAGCTTGATCGCGTCTTGGAGCACTTCCTTACTGCGCAGGTCCAGGTGGTTCGTCGGCTCGTCGAGAATGATGAAATTCGCCGGCTTCATGAGCATTTTCGCCAGGGCAACACGGTTGCGCTCACCACCGGAAAGCACGCTGATGGACTTCTGCTGCGCCTGCCCGCTGAAGAGCATCGCGCCAAGGGCCGCGCGGGGATTCGCATCGGGATTCGTCGCGTGGTCGATGGATTTCTCCACCTCTTCCTGCACGGTGTTAGCGGGGTTGAGTTCCTCGGCCTGCTGCTGCGCGAAGTAGCCGGTGACGGTGTTAACGCCGCGGTCGATTTCGCCGGAGTCAATCGGCTCAACACCGGCCAAGATGCGAGCGAGGGTCGACTTACCCGCGCCGTTAACGCCGACCACCGCAATGCGGTCGCCCTTGTCGATGCGCAGGCTGAGGCCCTTGAAGACCTGTAGGTCACCGTAGGACTTAAAAACGTCGTGAATTTCGACCACCTTCTGGCTCGCTGCGGGCGGCTCCGGGAAGCGGAAGAACATCTTCTTTTCCTCGCGCTCCACCTCGACGCGCTCGATTTTGTCGAGCTGCTTCAAGCGGCTCTGGACCATGCTCGCCTTCTTTTGGTTGGAGCGGAAGCGGTTGATAAATTCCTTTTGACGGGCGATGTCCTTCTTCTGGTTATCGGCCTTTTTGCGCTGCGTGGCCAAGCGCGAGGCGCTCTCCTTCAGGTAGAAATCGTAGTTACCGGAATAGGTGTTCAGGTTGCCAAACTTCAGCTCGTAGGTGTTGTTCGTGACGGTGTTGAGGAACGCCTTGTCGTGCGAAATCACCATCAGCGCGCCATGGTAGCCGATCAGGTATTTTTCCAGCCAGTTCTGCGAAATGATGTCCAAGTGGTTCGTCGGCTCGTCCAACAGCAAGAGCGACGGGCGTTTGAGGAGCAGCTTAGCCAGGGCGATACGCATTTGCCAACCGCCGGAAAACTCGTCGGTCTGGCGCTGCATGTCCTTCATCGAAAATCCAAGGCCCTGCAGAATGCGCTCGATCTGGGACTTGATCTTGGCCGGCTCAGCGTCTTCGAGCTGCTGCTCCCACTCGCCAATCGCATCAATCAGCTCGTAGTAGGCCGGGTCCTCGGTGTCCATGGTATACATCTGCTCCTCGGCTTCGCTGATCTTGTCCTGCAGCTTGAGGATGTCGGCAAAGGCCGTTTCGACCTCTTCGTAGAGCGTCTTGCCGCGGGCCTCGATGCCGTCTTGTGGCAGGTAGCCCAGGGACACGAAACCGGGCTTTTCAATGGAGCCGCTGTCGTACTCCGCCTGGTCCAGAAGCACCTTAATAAAGGTGGATTTGCCCGACCCGTTCACCCCGACCAGCGCAATGCGGTCGCGCGTCCCAATGGTCGCGTTGATTTCGTTGAAAATAACTTTTTCGCCGTAGGCGAGTTTCAGGTCTTGAATGACGATCATGTTGCTCCTTTTCGATGCGGAGCAAGAAGCCTGCACGCATTACGGCGCTTGGCCAGCATGGAATTCAAGAACCTGCCTCACCTTTGCTAAAGACCTTCTTCACGGCCTCCAAATATTGGTAGCCCCAACGCACGTCGGGAAGCAGATAGCTGTCTTCCGTCCACTCGTTCCAGGAGTTGACCGTGACCAGTGGCGTGCGCTCTGGCCGCGCATCGAGGAAGGCCTTGGCGCGGTGCAGGCTGGCTTCGAACGTCCACGGATTGCGATTCGTGACGCCCTTGTCTTCGCCGGGATTGCGATGCGTGTTGTCCCAACCAATCGAGACATGCGGGAAAAAGCACGGCATGTCCTCATCGGACTTGTCCCACCAGCGCATGGCCTCGGCGGCCCACTGCGCGTAGTCCCCCCACCCCGGCGCGCACTGCACCATTTGGTAATTCGTGCAGCTGTCGAACTGGCAGCCGTTGATGATGTCTGTGATTTCCAAGCCCTTCAGGCGGTCGGCATTGGGGCCGACTTCATGTGGCACCGTCTGCCAATGAATCGCCTGCAGATGCACCCCGGGCAGTCCCGCCTCTTGCGCCGCGGCCTGCAACCATGCAAATGCAGCCAGCGCTTCCTCCACCCCGCCGAGGTCGGCGATCAAGCGCGGCACGAGAAAGATGCTCAGCACCGGTTTGCCATCGATGCAGTAGTAGTTCGGGTGCTTGAAGTATTTCTCGATGTTGCGACGCCAAATCTTTTCAAACTCAGCGCGGTCGACGCCGGCGCTGTAGAGCACGTCGTTATCATCGGTGTGCATGTTCCACAGCGAGGTCGCGTCATGGTTGGCCCACATCAGACAAAAGCGCATATCGGTGCCCTCGACCGCCGGCATGATACCGTCGTTCAACTGCCGCTCAAAGCACGGTCCGCCGTCATACCAATACCAGTCGACGATAAAAACATTTACCGCGTGATCGAGCGCCAGTTGCACATGTTGGCGCATGACGTCCGGGCTCGCCTCATCCTGGAAGCCCAGCAGTGGATGCTTCGGCATGTCGTGCCCGGGCCAGCGTGCATTCGCCCGGCGCACGGTATACCACTCGCCGTCCTTTTCCGGCCACCAATGCTCCAGCCGGGGTTCATAGTGATAGGAGGGCCAAATGTAGGCCGCGACGTCGTAGGGTTTCATAGGGGGTAGTTTGAAGGCTTGGTGTTAGCGGGCTTTTAAAAGCGTAGGAAGTATTCGCTCGGCGGCCCGCCTTCCTATCAGCTCGTAGCCCTCGCCATTCGGGTGCAGGTTATCCGGCAGGAGATTCGCGTCTTCTTCCCAAAGCAAATCGCGACCTTCGAAAATGAATAACTTTGCATCGCAAAGTGAAGTCAGCGCTTCGTGCGCCGCGCGTAATTCTTCACGATAGTTTTCTAGCGTCATGCCAAGGGCATTGGCCTTCGTCTCGCGCTCGCAACCATAGATCGGGGTGATCAAACCAATCGGCGCATCGGGGTTTTTCTCGCGGATAAGTTTCACCAAGCCGATTGCGTTGTGCCGGAATGTGCGACGGCCCAGCGACGCGCCACCATAAACATTGATTCCGAGCTTGAGCGTTATGATATCCGCACCGCGGTCACGAATCATGCGCCCGACCATCGGCTCCAGGTGGCAGTTGCCGCCGTAGCCGAGACAGGTTAGATTCAGGTCCAGCGCCCGCGCGGCCGTAGCTGGCCAAGCACGTGCCGGGGTATGGCTGGCGCGACATTGCGAGATCGAGCTGCCATAGGTCAGCCAGTGAACCCGCTCGTCTTGCGCCGGTTCAAGCGTCGCACCATCGGCTACGCCCAGGGTCTTGATATAAGAATAGGCAAAGGTCGGCAGCCAAATTTCGTAGGTGCGCAGTTCATTGCCGAGATCGGAAAAACGATAAACTTCGGAGTCACCGACGGGTCCATGACTGGCCAAAATTTTGTTTTCGCAAACGAGGTCCACCAACGGAAAGGCTACAGTTTGCAGCTTGGCCTCCAACTCGATGAACGGGCTATTCGTCGTGAACCGCAAGCGCACGCCAGCACTGCGGCCAGCCTTGTCCGGCACCTGATCAAACGGCTCGAACAGCGGCAGCTCCTCGTAGTTTAAGCGCCAGGGGCGGATGTAACCCTCGCCCTTCTCGAAGCTGATGGCACCTTGAAAGTAAGACTCGTCGGGGGATATTTTTTGCATGATAAACTAGAAGCAGTAGGTTTCATCCAGGTCAACCTCTACGCCCGCCGGAGCGGATACCTCGACCACCATGCGACCTTCGCGGCGCTGACCGGTCACGACGATTTCGCCGCACGGATGCGGCATCTCGGCACGGAAATTTTCGAGCGGCCCAGGCATCGGCTGCACACGGATTTTCGCAAACCCAGGTGCCCCGGGGCGCACGCCTGCCACCGACGCATAGCTGTGGAACATCGGGTGCGCGCCCCAGCCATGGCAATCGCTGCGCGACGGCTCCGGTGCCTCGGGCAGCGACACAAAGCCCTGCGCCGGCAAGCCGCGCCAGAACTTGAGCTTTTCAAAGTACGCCTCGCTCTGGCCGTAGCGCGCGAGCACTTCGAGCAGATAATGCGAGAAGTAGATCGTGCAATGCGCGTCGAAATCCGCGTTGAGCAACGCTTCCAAACACGCTGCCTCGTGGTCCTCGCTGAGTAATTCCGTGAGTAACGCCAGGGCATGCGCGTGCTCGCTGGTCGCGCTCGACATACGCGAGTCGAGCAACAGGTTGCGGTCGCTGTCCCAATAGACGCGGATTGTGGCGTCCATGAGTTCCTTGGCTTTTTCCAAATAGCGCTGCTGCATCAGCGGCTCTCCGACGGCGGCTTCGATCTCGGCCGCAGCCTTAAGCGTCAGCACCAAGTGGAGGCTAAGGATCGATGAGTCGCCCTCGCGCACACCCGGACCACAACCGGTGTCCCAGCCACGATCCCAGTCGACAAAAGGCCAACCCGGAATCGGCCCCAGCACGCCTTCGTTCGTAATCAGCGGGAACATCGTTTCGAGGAAACTCCGTATGCCGATCAAGCGCGCGCGGACGAAGTCGAAATCGTCACGCCACATGAGGAAGTCGTGCACCATCCACACCCACATCATTGCATAGGTGCAGCTTTCCTGACGCAGGTGGCAGGGGTAACGTTCGGAAATCAGTTCGCCCACCGAGCCAAGGCGCGACCAGTCAAAGAGCTCAATCGCGCGGCGCGTCAAACGGTCGTCCTCATAGCACGCATAGTTGGACAAGCCGTGCAGCCGCGTATCGCCGACATACATCATCTGTTCGTAGTAGGGGCAGTCCGTCCAGGTCTCGTGCGCGGCGGCTTCGAGCCCGGTTGCCATGAGCTGCATGACGTCGTTCCACTCGGCGTCGCTGGAGTCCCACTTGGCATCAATCTGATACGGGTAACCCGTTGTCACGACCTCCAGGCGCGTCAGCGTTAGCGGCTCACTACCGGTCTTAATCCGCAAGCGAATGTAGCGCCCCGAGCGCCACCACAGCAGCGGGCTCACCACGCTGCCCACCGACTTGGGCAAAGTAAACACATCGCCAAAGCCCAGCCAGAACTTGCCAGCGATCTCACTGCGATTGCCCTTCATGCAATGCGCGTTAAACGCCTTACCTTCTTCGCGATGGTAAAGCGATTCCGCCCATTCGATGTCGATGCTCGCGTCCCCACCCTGTCCTTCAAAGTACGGGTAGCCACAGCGGTATTCCTCGAAATCCCAGAGCACGTCGACTTCGCTGTTGGCCGGAACCACAACTGACTTTGCATCGCAAAGTAACCCTTGCCAATCAGCAGTCGCGTCATCTCCGCCCTCTTGCCAGGCATCATCCGAGGCACCACGCACAGCGCGTATTTTGCCACCGCTCAGGCGTTCGCGTTTTTGCTCAGGCAGGTAAGTCGCATCCAAGACCCAGCCATCGCGAAGCACGCCGGTCTTTTGGTTCTGCAGCGGACTCCGAATGACCACAGCTGGCTTGGGCTCTTGATCGCTCGCCCACGCATCGAGATCCACCGTAAACGATGGCCCAATGTCGTGGTAGCTCAGCCCTTCGACGCGTTTCATCGAAACAGCGGGCGTTACATCGCGGCACAGCCAGTTGGCCTCACCGGTATTGAGAAGCGCGAAATCCTCTAACTCTGCGGCGCAAAGTAAAAAGCCACCACGGTAAGACATCTGTGCCATCGGCGCGATTGCCAGCGGCTTGCCGAGTGGATTCAATTCATCGGGGCTCGGGGTTGGGTCGGACGCCAATGGCAAAGTCCAAACCAACACTTTGAGCACATGACGCCCGGGCTCGACGGGGATGCTTAGCGAAGAGACCGGCCAGTGCGCGACATCACTGCGATCCGGACCAAAGGCGACATCCTTGCCGTCTAAATAAAGCTGGAAGCGCTGGTCTGCCGTTACGTGAAATTCCAGAGGACGGTCGTGCGCCCAATCGAACTCCAGAGAAAATTCAATGAAGGCGGTTTCGCGCCCGGTTTTGCCCGAGGCCCACACCCAGGATGATTGATCAGCCGGATGGCCAATCTGTAAATTGGCGTCTCCAGCCAAGCGCTTGATGGGAGGGATCGTGAAGCGAAAATCGGGGTGGCTCATAGAAAACCTATTCAAACCATTTGCGTTAGATTGCCAGCGAAAAGAACGCTTTCACTCGATTGATGCGAAAAAAGTTTCTGCACCAGTAACGTGTTTACCGTTTTCCAAACTGGTAGAAAAACCAACAGAATCAGCATTATCACTTGTGTGATTATTGAAATCTGTTCATTTTAAGCGGAATTCAACTAAGCACATACGGAGCAACTTGCCCCAAACCAACCCCATGAAGATTCTCCCAACCCTCCTGACTTCCGTGGCAATTGCCACCAGCTTGAATGCCGCCGACGCGGGCGAGCCCTACATCGCACCTTACTTTAACGACAAGCAGGCTGCCATGAGCTTTACCTTCGACGACGGCTTCAAAGGGCAAGTCGATAACACATTGGAGATCATTGACCCGCTCGGCATCAGGGGGACGTTTTTCGTGATCCCCAGCCGCATGGATCAAAACAAGGGCTCAATCAATTGGGAGCAGGCCAAAGCGATGCAGGCCACCGGTCACGAGATTGGCACCCACGATGCCATTAAGCCGCGCCTGCACGAGCTGACGCAGGACGAAGTGCGCCAAAAGGTCAACGGCGGTGCTGACCTAATCGAGCAAAACACGGGCGTGCGCTCGGTCTCCTTTGCCATGCCGGGCGGCTCCAAGGACACCGACGAGGTGATGGCCGTCATCAATGAGCAGCATTATTTTGTCCGCAAATCGGCTTACTTACCCAACGCAAAAACCGCTGGCTACGGCAATGCCGGCAATCGCAAGTGGGAAGATGAAAAGACGCGCAAGGAGATCGAAGATGTCATTGCCAATGGCCAGTGGTATATCCCCGTCGTACACGCTATCGTGAATGGCTACTCGCCGTTTAAGAGCAAGGAAGAGTTTAAGGCGCACTGCGAGTGGGTCGTCTCGCAGGAAGACGTTCTGTGGGTCGCGCCAATGGGCCAAGTCGGTCGTTATGTTTTTGAGCGCGACGCGGCGCAGTTGGAGATCGTTGAAAAAAGCAGCGACAAACTCGCCTTCAAGCTCACGCATACTTTGCCGGACAAAGTTGTTTTCGATCATCCGCTCACGGTGGTGATTCCCGTGGATGGCGTGACCAGCGCCGAAGTCATGGAAGCCAACCGCAACCCCGTGGAGGCATCGGTGAAAGACGGCAAAGTGCTCGTCAACGCCAAGCCAAACGGCGAGGTCATCTGGGTGCGCTGGCAGTAACTAGAGCTTTTTCGGCGCGTAGCCTTCGGGCAAATTCACCGCGTGTTGCGGCGGGTCCTGGTAGATCAGGCCGGCGTCTGGGTTGGCCGGCAATTGCTTGGGCGGCTGCCGCAGAAACTCATCGTTATCGTCGAGAATATCTCCCGCGTGATTTCCGTCGCGAATGTGGGCAACGAGGCGCTGTTTCAGGTTGGTTAGTGGCGCGGCGTATCCCGGCACACCGGCCAGGTCTTTGGTTTCCGGCGAGTCACTGCGCGCGAATAAATACTCCCGCTGATCCGGCGCGCTCCAGGTGTATTTGTAGTCCTCGCCCACGGCGCTGATCAGCGTATCGGAGCCGCGTTGGTACTGCATGAAGACGGTATCACGCGTGCTATTGCCCGTGGCTAAATCAGCCAAGTCCACGCCGTCAAACTGGTCGATTGGCGACTCACCCGCAGCCGCACATGCGGTCGTGGCGATGTCGATCAGGCTGGCCGGTTTGTCGCATTGTTCGCCTGCTTGAAAACGCTCCGGCAAGCGCGCGATGAGTGGCACCTTCGCGGCGGCGTCGTGAAAACTGCGTTTACCGAAGCTGCCGAAATCGCCGAGCAGCTCGCCATGGTCTGACGAATAAAGAATCAGCGTATTGTCGAGCTCCCCACTGGCTTCGAGCGAGGCCACGATGCGGCCCACCTGATAATCGATGAAGCTCACGCACGCATTGTAATACGCGCGCATGCAGCGCAGCAGGTTGAGATCGTAGCCGCGGTCGCGATATTTGTAGCGGTTCTGGAAGCGGTTAATGAAGCACTGCATCGACTCGAAATCCGCCGGCATGTGCGGCAGCGGCATGTCGGGCGCGCGGTAAAGTTTGTGCCACGGATTGGGTGGGTTAAACGGCGGATGCGGGTGAATAAAGCCCGCGTAGCACAGCCAGGGTTGATCGTCGTTGGCTTGGCCGTTGATGAAATTAATCGTGCGGTCGGCGACCCAATGCGAATGGCAAAGCTCGGCGGGTTGCTGCGCAGGCTGCGGCACGTAATACATTTCGCCGCGAATGCCAAGGGGCTCCATCACGTGCCCGTGGCCCTCGTTTTTCACGTAATCAAAGTAGTCGCTTTGGCCGTCGGCATCGATGACTTCTTCCGACGTCTCCCGGGTCTGAAAACCGCGCATCGCCGTGCTGTCCGGCGTGAAGTGGCACTTGCCAATGCCGTGCGTGCGGTAGCCGGCGTCGGTGAGGATGGACATAAACGTGGGCGTCGAATCCTCCGGCGGCATCGCCTGCGCGTTGGACGCGCACCCGGTGTGGTTCACGTAGGCGCCCGTGATTAAGCTGCAGCGCGCCGGCACGCATTCGGGCGACGGGCTGTAGGCCGAGGTAAACGCCGTGCCCTCCCGGCAAAGCCGGTCTAGGTGCGGAGTCTGCATCACGGAATTGCCCAGCGCGCCGATGCTATCTGCGCGTTGTTGATCCGTGAAAAGGAAAAGGATGTTGGGGCGCTTAGGGGCAGTCATTGGATTGATCAAGAGGAAAAGAAAGCCCGGTTTCGATCAAAAAACCGAAACCGGACTAAAGATTAAGCGTTTGCCATCGCCTCAATTAATGAGCGGCAGCGATCTCCAGATGCTTCCACATGATGCAGTTGCTGGAGTCGTCCACGGTGAAGGGGAACCCGATCTTGTCGCCCGATTCGCGCTCCACGGTGATGGTCGAAGCGGTCTCGTTGTCCTTGGCGGCTTCCCAGGTCCACACGTCCTTGAAGTCCTTGCCGGTCACGGTGACCGTGGCCTTGTCCGGACCGTTCGCAGCGAACTCAACGCTGACGTTTTTCTTCCACGGATCATAGACGCTGGTGTAGCGAGTCTGCTCGGCACTGGTCGAGGCCATGAGTTGACGATACCCAAGGAGCTTGCCGCCGTCGTCGGCGGGAGAATCGCGCAGTGAGTTGTCGAGCTCGGTTTCGCAGAACAGTTGCATGTCCATCGTCTGGCCTTCGCTGACGAACTGGAAGCGCCCCTCGGATTCCTCCAGCGGGGTGATGTCATCACCCTGCACAAGCCAGTCGATTTCGACGCGTTCCGGCGAGCGAATGTCGTCGAGCACCAGAATGTAATCACCCTCCACCCAGAGGAAACTGCGGCGGAAACGCTCCAAATCCGGGCGCGACTGGCCTTGCTTGCTGTAGGACAAATATGAACCGGACGACTCGCCCTCGATGGCGGCAATCTTGTCCGTCGTCTTCCACGAAGTCACGTAGGCCATCTGGGTCATTTCCGTGCCCTTGGAGGTCGATGGTTGCGACCAAACGGTGCCTTCCGGGCGGCCCCGAGTCATCTGGCCCATGCCGTTGATGAGGATCGTGTTGTGGTTCTTCGACGCCTTTTTCTTGGAGTAACCGTCGGTCTTAACGAAGGTCACGCCGCCCTTGGCGATCAGGAACTCACCCGCATCGGGATCATCGTGGGCGACGTTCACATAGTCGCGACCACCGTTGGCGAACTTAAGCAAATCGTAGCCACCGAAGGGGCCGCAAATGAAGGATGCCGCGACGACGTCCTGCTCCCAGCTTTCGCGCATGGAAGCAAAGCCGACGTCTTCCCAAAGCGTGTCCGTGGGGAGTTTTTTGAAGTCGCCTCGTTTGAGATCGGGGTCGTCCCAAAGCAGGGAAAACCAGCCGAACATGAAGGCATCGGGCTGGCGTTCCTGCAGGGTCAACAGGCCATCTTTGATGTCAGCTTGCTGGTTGTGAGAAGCACCGGCAAAGAGGAAGTTATTATAGGTGCCGAGCGATCCCTTGCCGCCGTCGCCAAAAGAGAAAATGCCGTCCATCGAAGGCAGCAGCGTGCCCATGCGGAACTGGCCAGCCGCCTTGAAATACTCGGCCGACATGAGGTCGGTGCCCAGGGCGATATCCGCCGCATCAAAGGCGCACGTCAAGTGGTTGCCGCCAAAGGTGAAGTAGTTCGGCCCTTCGTGGCAGGAACCGTCGGTGGGGAGCCACTTTTGAATAAAGTGCAGCTCTTCAACGGTCTTTTGGAGAATCCATTGCTGATCTTCACGCCCCTCATAAACGGCCAAAATGCAGAGCGTCATACCGGCGTTGCGGTGCCAGCGGTGGTTATTAGCCGGGTCGTTCTGCCAGTAATGCAGCGGGGGATTCCCCTTCAGATGCCCGCCGTAATACATCGCGCGGGCGTGCCAGAGGAGCTTCTCGCCGAACTCCTTGCGGAATTCCGGCTCCAACTCATCAAAAATCCAGTCATAGGCCAGCGCCGCACCAACCATGATGTTCGCGGCAGACATTCCGCTATCGCGCTCGTTCCCCAACTCCCAATGTGGCTGCGCGTTAAAATCTCTCAGATGCTGCTTAGTGGCTTCGAGCGATTCTTTGTCTCCGGTCATCAGATAATGCAGAGCCACGGTCGGCACGCGCCAAAACCCCTGACGCTGGCTATCAGTTGGATTTTTGAGCCATTTATCGCCGACACTGACACGGGAGGCACCGACATAGCCCTCGATCTTCTCGCGGTAAACGGCCCCCTCCGGGCTGTTATAAAATTTGCGCAGCTTGGGCAGCTCTTCGGCGGTAAGCATGAGGCGCGGGTGCTTGCCCTGTAGCTCGAGCTTGAGGGAGTAAACCTTCGTCGCCTTCGGATCGCTGTCCGGAACAACCGGCGGCGGGGGCGGTGGAGGCGTCGGCTTGGCGACCATCGCCGGGCCGACAGTATATTGAATGTCGCCCACGTAGAGCGTTTGCGCATTGGGCTTACCGGTCTCATCACCGTAGATGACGATGCCGTCCATGCCGTCGAGTTGCGTGGTATTCCAGTCGAAGCGCTTTTCCTCGACGGGCTTGCCGTTAAAGTCGATATGCAGGCCGGTTTGCGCGTTGAAGTCGAACTTCCAGGTCTGCCAAGCGTTGGTTTCCTTGCGCGCGCCCAAGTAGTTGAGGCTATACCAGCTGCCAGGTTCGCTGGGCTTCGCGTCGATGATACACAGCGAGCCGCCCTCGGCCAGATAGCGCGCATACATGATGCCGCCAACGATTACCTGGCCATTGCTGCTGCTGACGCCCCAACGGGGGCCTATGCCACTGGGGCCCTTTTCTTTGATGACTTTCGTGCCGTCGTCCCAAACCGCCATGCTCACAGAGCCCGAGGTGGTTGAGTCGCTTAGCTTGAGGATGGCGCTGCCGCCCGGTTCGATTTTCAAAGCAGGTTTGCCATCGGGGCCGAGCTTGGAGTCGTCAAACGACGCCTTGTTCAGCTGCCACTCAAGATCGGCCGACAAAGCCGGACTGAGCAGCGCCGCGCCTAGGAAAGCGGCGGTGGTTAAGATCTTCGCTGATAGGTTTCTCATGGTGTCACAGGGGGATTGGGTTGTCGTAAAGTTAATTCAGTGGAGACAGGACTGGGTTCCAATTATCGCAGATCCAACAAGAGGGTGCGACACAGACGCCGGCGGTTATTGGGGCAACTCTTCATGATGGGAGATCACTCGAAATATCTAATATGAACAATCGTTAATCAAGCAAGTTAGGTTATTAGCTTTGAATTTATCACCTCCCGGGCAGATAGCCAGACCTTGACAGATGAAAAGATTAGATAACTATAACACGTATGCCCCTATCAAGCCATAGATTTTTGCTTACAATAATTGTTCTTTGCGCAGCAAGCACGCTGTCGGCCTTTACCGTTAAGCGAAACGTAAACGACCCGACGCCGCCGGAAGAAGTGGTCGTCATTTTCGATAAAGACGCCAGCCACGATCACATTGAGTTGATCCCCAACGGCAAGGAGTGCCGCATGGACTTCGCGGAGGACGGCGCAATCCAGATCCATTTTGACGGCAACGCCGAGGCCAATCCAGAAATCCGCTGGGAAGCCGGTGAAAACCGACCCTCGCCCTTCAACGCGCGCGACTACAATTACGTCATTCTCCGCTGCCAGTGGAGCGGCCAGCAAACGCGCACCTTTCCCAATGGACGCACCCGTGAGGAGCAACCCGACAACCCGTGGTTTACCACGACGCTGCTCGACACCGAAGGCGTTCGCACGAGCGGGCTGAACATTGCATCCATCACCGGCAATGAGGCCGTTCCGCGCGAGATGGTCACTCTCAAAATCCCCATGGCGCTCTACCTCCAAACCGCTTTCAACGACCCGAGCCAATTGGAGGCCGTAGCCTTCAAAATGGCCAAGACCCACGATTACAATCAACGCGATTATACCTTCACCATCGAGCGCATTGCCCTCGCCAACTAAGCACCCCCGTATGAAAACGCTATCCGCCATGACCGTCGGCGCGGCTCTGTTTGCCGCCGCTTTTACCGCCCAAGCTGCGCCCAAGGGCGGCGACATTGACTACGAGGGCAACCTCGCCTTCGTGCCCGCAAGCGACCCTGCCCCCGCTGGCACGATCAAGCTGAAGCCAGACCTCGTCGGCGTGCACCCGCGCCTCGTCCACACCAAGGAATCCCTGCTGGCCCTCAAGCAATTCCTTCCCGACAACGACATTCTCCGTGTCAACTGGGAGGGAGTCCTGGACCAGGGCAAAAAACAAAAGGCAGACAAAAGCGATCCGCCCAAGGTCGTCACCAACGACACCCCGGCCCTGGTCACCGCCGGTGGCCGCTATCCGACGCTTGCCTACGCCTACACGATGGAGCCATCGCCGGAACTGAAGCAGCAGATCGTCGAAATTCTGGAAATGTATCATGAGCAGGAGTTCTGGAATCGCGCCAAAGAAGTGGACAGCAACATGGGCGCGGCCAACAACATGATCGCCGCCGCCCTGCTTTTTGACGCCGTCGCCAACGACCTCGACCCGGAATTCAAGAAAGCCTTCGCCGAAACCCTGCTCGAAAAAGCCCGTCGCATGTACTACATCGGCCACAAGCAGAACGCGCTCGATGTCCATAAATACTGGCAGCAGGACCCAGCCAATAACCACCGCTGGCACCGCGCCGCCGGCACCATCGCTTGCCTGCTCTCCATCCAGGATATCGAGGGCATTGAGGCCGAGTGGATGCTCGAGCAAATGAAGGCCGAAATGGACTTTCTCGTCAAATGGTTCCCCCACGATGGCGACTGCCACGAGGGCACCGGCTACCAGGTGTTTGGCTTCCACTTCCTCGCGCTGGCCGCAACCATGATGGACCGCTGCACCGGCACGGATTACCTCTCGGCACCCGGCTTCAAAAACGCCTGGACGCAGCAGATTTACTCCAACATCCCCGGTGCCAAGGGCTTCATGACTTATGGGGACAACCCGAACCGCGTCGGTGGCAAGCCCGGCTTTGGCAGCTACCAACCGGCGTTTTTCCTTTGCCCGCGCCTGAGCCGCGACGCCGACGTGCAAGCGATGCTTGAAGCCTGGTATTACCGTGACGCCATGAGCGACAACGGCCTCGTGGCTTCGGACTATCCGTGGATGATGCTCCTTTACTACGACCCGACGCTCAAGCCGGGGGCCTACAAAAACCTGCCCACGCACAAATTGCTCGCCGACATGGGCGTGGCCTACATCCGCGAATCGTGGGACCCCGATGCGACATTGCTCCTCTTCAAGTGCGGCCCCTACGGCGGTTACACGCTCAACCAATACCGTAACGAAAACGACTTTCACTACGTCAACATCGCCCACGACGACCCCGACGCGAATTCCATCTCCATCGCCAAAGGAGACGACATCGTCCTCCACCCGGGTGTGTATTTTACCAACAAAGTCACGGCCAACCACAACACCATCCTCGTCGACGGCAAGGGCCAGATCAACGAAGGCTCCAGCTTCACCCAGCCCGTCCCCAATGTGGACATGACTACCCTCTCCTACCTCACTGGTTGGAAAGTCGGCCCGAAAAACCGTATCATCGTCGAAGGCGAGGCGGGCAATGCCTACGAAGGTCTCAAGCAATACCGCCGGAGCGCCGTGTGGATGCCCGGCGAATACGTTCTCCTGCTCGATAACGTCGTGGCCGAGAAAAAGTCCAACCTCGCCTTCCAGCTCTTTTCAGAGGACGCCAATTTCGAGAACCCGACCACTGGCCAAGGCTTCATCGCCACCGACAAGGGCAACCGCATTGACTACCAAATCTCAGCTGACCAGCCCTTTGCCGGCGCGATCGACAATTACATGTTCTACGGACGCTGGGGCCACAAGCTGATGGACCGCACCACGTTCGACGTCGACGCCGAAAAGGTGAAATTCGCCACCGTCCTCGATCCGTGGGGAAAGCAGGCCACCGCCACGCTCAAGGAAAACGCCGATGGCACGTGCACCATCTCCGTCACCGGCCAGGGCATTAGCGATACCTGGACCTGGACCCCCTCCCAGGACCTCGAGACGCCGTCCGAAATCAGCGGCCAGCGCGGCAGCGAAAAGCTGATTGCCTTGACCGCCAGCGATAAGGCACCACACGGTGATGCGTAATTCCAAACGATGATTTAAATAAGGTAGGGCGCAGTCTCCAGACAAGCCGCCAGCATCCTGCCCTGGGCTGAGCACGTCGAAGCCTGGACCGTTAGATTTGCACACTGTGCAAATACCACTCCTCGGTGGCGGCTTGTCTGGAGACTGCGCCCTACCACCACCAACGACCAGCCCCCATGCAAACCGCCTTCCAATTCCACCCCACCAGCCGCGCCGGGGCTCTGCGTCAGCCTGACTACTGGGTGTGGGGCAGCAGCGCCATCAAAGGCGAGGACGGCCGTTACCACCTATTCACCGCTCGCTGGTCGAAGCAAGTCAGCTTCCTGCACTGGGCAGCGAACTCGGAAATCATTCGCTCCGTCGCCGACCAGCCGGAGGGCCCTTATAAGTTTGAGGAGGTCGTCTTCGGTCATGAACCGGACTCCGGGCGCTGGGATGCCGGTGCCGTGCATAACCCCAACATCCACTACCACGACGGCACTTACATCCTGTTTTACATTGGCGTAAATTACCCGGGGCCACGCCCGTCCACGCCGGACAACCCCATGACCCAGCAGTGGGCCGACGCCTGGAACACCAAGCGCACCGGCATCGCCACGTCGAAGTCCATCTATGGCCCGTGGAAACGCCTGGATGCCCCGATCATGCAGCCGCGCGCTGGCCAGTGGGATGCCGCCATCATTTCCAACCCCGCTGCCTGCGTTCGCGAGGATGGCAGCGTGACCGTGCTTTACAAAAGCGCCGATGTGCTCCACCCGGTGGGCCAGTTCCCCGGTCGCTTCCGCCTGGGCGTCGCCCATGCGCCGCACTGGAGCCAGCCTTTTACCCGCCTGAGCGACCAGCCTATTCAGGTCGTTGGCTACCCCGATCAACACATCGAAGACCCCTACCTGTGGCACACCGGCGAGCGTTACGAAATGGTCTGTAAAGACATGGGCGGCGAAGTCGTTGGCCAGCCCCAGGCCGGCATTTTCATGCACTCGGAGGACGCCATTCACTGGCATCTCGGCGAACCGCCGATGTCCTACTCCCGCACGGTGGACTTCGACGACGGCACCCAAACGACGTTCCCCAAGCGTGAACGTCCGCAAATGCTCATTGAAAACGGCAAACCCACCCACCTCTTCAATGCCATCCTCGAAAAAGACGCCAACGGCAACATCGCCGACAGCTGGAACTTGGTCTGCCGCATACGGTAGGCAATTTTCATTGGCAGATGCTGGCGGATCGCGAATGCTGGCGGAACGCGAACCTCTGTGTTCGCATACTGTCTATCTGAATAAAAGTGATGGATTAATATGCGAACACAGAGGTTCGCGTTCCGCCAGCATCCGCATTCCTATCTTCCAACTATAAATCCCGTCGCCGATTATAATTCCCATCGCGGGCGTGGTTTGCTAATTTAGCCAACGAACCTCTACACAGGCATTTCATATGATAGGATGGATTATTCTTGGTGTTATCGTGCTGATCGCAATCGGCGTGGTATTTTTTGTCATCGGGCTTTACAACAAGCTCGTTCAACTTCGTAACCGCTTCAAAAATGCGTTTGCGCAAATCGACGTACAGCTCAAGCGCCGCTACGACCTGATCCCAAATCTGGTCGAAACCGCTAAAGGCTACCTCAAGCATGAGCGCGAAACGCTGGAGGCCGTCATTGCCGCGCGTAATACCGCCCAGAACGCCAATCAGAAGGCCGCCGCCAATCCCGACGACCCCAGCGCCATGAAGGGCCTGATCGGCGCGGAAGCCATGCTCGGCGGTGCCATGGGCAAACTCTTCGCCCTGGTCGAAAGCTACCCGGACCTGAAGGCTAACCAGAACATGATGCAGCTCACTGAGGAGCTGACCTCCACGGAAAACAAGATCGCCTTCGCCCGCCAGGCTTACAATGACTCCGTCATGGTCTATAACACCGAGCGCGAATCGTTCCCGACGGTGATGATTGCCGGCACCTTTGGCTTCCAGCAGGCCGAACTGTTCGAGATCACCAACCCGACCGAGCGCGAAGCGGTGAAGGTGGAATTCTGATTCGAATCCCGTGCACTCGTTCTTGGTGCCTGGTGCTTAGTTATTGCCAGTAACGGCACACCGCACTTTCAACCAAGAACCAAGCACTAAGAACCAGAAAACAACATACGCATGGACTTTTTCTCGGCCCAGGACGAGGCACACTCGCGCACCAAGCTGCTGGTGATCTACTTCATCATGGCAGTGCTGTGCATTATCGCGGCGCTCTACGCGCTCTGCATGGTGTTTTACAGCTATGGCACCACTCCGGAAAATCAGCCCGTGCAATGGGTGCTGTGGCAACCCGCAGTCTTGGCCGGAGTCGGCGGCTTCGTGGTCCTGCTTGTTGGTGGTGCCAGCCTGGGCAAAATCGCCGAGCTTAAGGGCGGCGGCGGCGTGGTCGCAAAAAGCGTCGGCGGGCGGAAAGTCGACCCCGGCACGAGCGACCCCGACGAACGCAAGCTAATGAACGTCATCGAGGAAATGGCCATCGCCTCGGGTACGCCAGTGCCGGAAGTTTACCTGCTCGACCGCGAGGACGGCATCAACGGTTTTGCCGCCGGCTACACGCCGGACGACGCCGCCATTGCCGTGACCCGTGGCTGCGTGCAACGCCTCTCGCGTGACGAGCTGCAGGGCGTGATCGCCCACGAATTCAGCCACATTCTCAACGGCGACATGCGCATGAACATCAAGCTCATGGGCGTGCTGTTCGGCATTTTGCTGATCTCCATCATTGGTGAGGGCATCATGCGCGCGGGCTTCTGGTCGAACGTCGGTCGCCGCCGTGATGACAAAGGCGGCAACGCAATCATGCTGTTCGGCATCGGCATGATGGCCATTGGCTGGATCGGCGTGTTCTTTGGTCGGCTGATCCAAAGTGCGATTTCCCGTCAACGTGAATATCTGGCAGACGCCTCCGCGGTGCAGTTTACGCGCAACCCGAACGGCATTGGCGGCGCGCTGATGAAGATCGGTGGCGCGGGTTCCGTCGTCAACCACCACCATACTTCAGAGACCGCTCACTTCTTTTTCGCCAATGCGCTCAAGAGCAGCTTCGGCGGTGCTTTTGCCACGCACCCGCCACTGCCGGACCGTATCAAGCGCGTCATGCCAAATTGGGATGGCAAATTCGGCTCAGTTGCTGCCGCGCCCAAGCGCGAGGCAACCAAACCGCCCCCCATCCCCTCCGGCCAAGGCAAACACAAGGTCAACCCGGCGGAATGGGTTGCCGGCGTTGGCGTGATTGGTGCCTCGCAGCTTGCCTACGCCCAGCAGTCCCGCGCACAGGCCGAGGAATCGCTCGGTGAGCAAATCCACGACTCAAGCCAAGCCGGCGCACTGGTCCTCGCCCTACTGCTCGACCGCAATAGCGAAGTCCGCCAAAAGCAACTCAACTGGCTGGAGCAAGACGGCGGCAAAGAGCTGGCCGATGCCGTCGCAGAAAACTTCCCGAAGGCGCAGGCCCAAGGCATCCGCCAACGTATTCCGCTCATCGAAATGACGCTGCCCGCGCTGGCGCAGATTTCCCGGCAAGACTACGACGCCCTGCTCAAGCGCATCGTTAAGCTGTCGGAGGCCGATCAGGAAATTTCCTTTTTCGAGTTTGCCGTGATGCGCTTGGTAAAGCGCCATCTGGGACGCAAATTTGAAGGTGCCCACGCCAAGACAAACGTCATCACTTCCACCGGTCCGCTACGCGAGCATTTCTCCATGCTGCTGAGCACGATGATCTGGGCGGGCGAACCGGCCAACGACGCCGAAGCAAAGCAAATCTTCGATCAGGCGATCCAACAGGCACCGCTTTTCCATGGCCAAATCCAGCTCAAGCCAGTGGACCAGCTTAGCTTCAACGACCTCGATAAAGCCCTCGATGTGCTGGCCGACGCGCGCTTCGGCACCAAGCGCCAAATGCTCGCCGCCTGCGCCACCGCCGTCGGCCACGATGGCGAAGTCACGACCGACGAGGCCGAGCTAATCCGCGCCGTCGCCGTGACACTCGATTGCCCCATGCCGCCACTCGTTTAAGCCCTTCCCCTTGGACTATCTCCGGATCCGGAGCTCTTCAAACCAGACTTTTTAGAGCGATTTTAATGCCGCCTGCAGGAAGCATTCGCGCCCGCTATTTCCTCATAATTATTGGCTTGTAAAGCAGCACGAGTCAGCGATGGTTCTGCACAATGGAGTACTCCACGAAAGTCAAATCTCCCTCCAAGACCAAGTGCCGCATGTGTCATGGCGACACTTTTGAGCTGGCCCAGATCAAATCCCGTGACGAGAAGCCAGACCTCGATTTGGTTCAGTGCAAAGACTGCGGCACCATTACCTACGAAGGCGATGACCCTGTTTTTGGTTACACGAGCGATAAATTTATCCACGAGTACTGGATCCATTACGCACAGTGCGGTGCCGGCATTAGCAGCATGGCCGAGCCCCTTCACCAGGCCAATTGCGCGGGCAGCTTCCTGGACGTTGGTTGCGGGTTTGGCTTCATGGTGGACTATTGGCAGACGACCACCGGCGCATCCAGCGACGGCATGGAGCTCTCGAAATATGGCCACATCGGCAAAGAAAAGCTGAATATCACGATCCACCATGCTCTCCTGGGAGAATGCCCAGAGGTGGATAACCGCTATTTCGACATTGTTTACGCCTCCGAGGTTATTGAGCACGTAACCGACCCGAAAGCTTTCGTGATGGCGCTAAAGGAGCGACTGGCTCCGGGTGGCAGAGTTGTGCTGACGACCCCCTCCTCCAATGCGGTAACCGATAGCGAGGTCAACGACACCACACGCATCGCCGCGCTGAGCCCATATTTCCACTACTTCATTGCCAGTCGAAAGAGCCTGGAAGACCTCCTCAAAGCCGCTGGCTTCGCACATGTAATCGTGCAGGACTCCGGCACCCGGCTGTTTGCATGGGCTTCCGATGAGCCGATCGAGCTACAGCCCGACTACTCCTTTAATTGGGACGTCTATCTGGATTACCTCGATAAGCTGAGCCAAAACCCCGACCGGCACATTCGCTCCGGGGCGCTCTATCGACGTTTCAAGGACATGTGGAACCTCGGCAAGCATGAGCAGGCACGTGAATGCTTTGCGCGATTCGAGCAAGTATGCGCGGATGAATATCAGATCGACTTACGCTCATTCACGATCCCCAGCGATATCAGTAGCTTCACCTCAGACAGCTACGACACCCATCCCGCCTGGCTGCCGATGAGCCTGTATATGGGCGCTCAGATTATCGAAAAATACGAGAAGGACTCGTTTACCCCGCTAAAGATGCTGATCAATAGCTACGAGCTTGGTCAAATGCACCTGAGCAACCAAAACTTCCGCCAGTTTTCACAGGAAATTGAGCACTTCCTACCCGTCATTAAAATCAGGCTCCATGAAACGCTCAAACTCAAAGCCGCGGAAATCGAGCCTCCCAAAGAATACGATGAGCCGGAACCGGACTTCTTTGGCCGGATCGTCAAGCACCTCAAGGAATCCTTAAGCTAATTCTCTTCGCGGAATATGATCTCCATGTCGGTTTTGCCCGGAATCGCCTTTTCGGAAATGTAGCTGGACACCCAGTCACACTTCATCTCCGAAAGGTATTTTTCCAACCGAGCCAACGTCACCGCCCGGCATCGTTGCTTGGTCACGATTTCCTTTTTCACGAAGGGGAATTTCAGCACATAAAATAACTGATGCCAGCAGTGAATGCTGGGATTATACTTCCAGCGGTGCGCCATATCGATCTCACTGATCTGCGAATAACTAACCGACAATAGCCGATCAAAGCTGTATAAGGCGCGAATACTGAAGCCTGACTTCACCACTAAACGGGAAAAGCCCACTTCGTAACGCTGGATGAGACCAGGCTTACCCCGCATACAGCGAATATTTTTCCAGAAGCCCTTGATCTCGGGGTGGCGGTAAATGCCGATTGGCATAAACAGAAAGTAGCTTTGCAAATGATGAAAATGCAAGTAGCAGTCCGTCAGCCCCAGAACTGTGTTCACTGGACAACGATCTACCTCTGCAAAGATTTCCGCCAGTGAAGGTGCGGGCCCGAGCACGCTGTCATTGGCAAACAATACCCCTTTGGCCCAACCCGAGATATCCTCATCCACCGACACCGCAGCGCCCCAGGAGCCAAAATCCAGACCTGAATTCTTGCGGAACACGATTTTACAGCAGCGCTGCTTTAACTGCTCCAAGACCGGCGAGGGAAACATGCCCGACGTTGTTGAGAATACGATCTCACCGCCATAAGCCAGCAGCTCATCCAAATAGCGAAACACGTACGGCTGCACGGTATCTTCCGGATCGAAGTGCGCAAAATACACCCGATACCGCGCGGTTCGACGAGAGCCATCGACCACCTGCTTGACAGTAGCATCCGCCCTCCCGGAAAAAAAGTAATCGAAATCCAGGTGCTTCGTAATCGGATTGTTCAGGACCAGGTTACGATAGGGCCAGCGTAAGGTATATTTGTATAGCACCCACACCAAAAAGTGCGGCCAGCTCAATGATCTCAAATATGGCGTCGTTCGTAGCTCCATGAGTAGACGGCGGCCAGTGGGCATTCCGACCAGCCTTGCGAAAATTCCTATAATCCTGGTTTGAGTGCACTTCGTTAAAAATGCAGCCCTGAAACTGATCAAAAAACGCCAGCCGGATCAAGTCGGGATTTCTCCTCTCTCCGCGTCGCCTGTGCCAGTCTGACACGATTAAACTAAGAGCGCCCAAATGTTGTAGATCATCAACGCTCAGTTTTTTGAGCCACTTATGACCTTCATGCATAAATTAAATTACCAATTACACTTGAATATTTATAACGACCTTCTCAGGATAAGGAAAATACTGGGGAGGGAGACTAATATCCATTACGAAGTAATGGGCCTCAATTACTCATCCCAATACAGATATCAAATGTGCGACTTCTCGAGTTTATCATTTTTAGGAAATATTATCGCCAAAACTTGCTCTCATATAAAACCACCACATCCCATAGCTGGCATTATTTTCAAATAAACAGAGCTTGCTTATATAAAGATCATACCCATGATTAAACAAACAGTTCGCCGTAAAGTCATTTTTCTACTTAATAGAGAATGACTCAAATCAACACTTGATTCAATTCTCGACCAAACTTCTTCCACGACGAGCACTGAAATTTATAGAAATCCAACCTGCCTTTTAAACAACCAACCCATTACCACACCTCGCCTTGAAAACATCAAAAACACCATCTCTTAAAGGCTCCATCCTCGCCAGTGCGCTGGCCCTCGGCAGCCCCATGCTAACAGCTCAAGTTGGCTCCGTTGGCATTAATCCAGACGGCGGCATCACCGTTCAACCGATAGCACCGCCGGTGGTCGTAGAAGACTTTGGCGCAGTCGACCTCCTACTTGGCGAGACCAGCTACTTTGTAGGCAATGAAAGCCGCGCGCTCACCTACCAGGGAGCCCTAATGGCCGAAGTTGCCGGTTGGACTTATATCGGTGTTGAAACCGGCCAATCATTCGCTTTCGAGCTCATCCTGCGCAATGAAGTCACCGGAGAATATGTCCTCTGGGGCATCAACAACAGCGGCCAGATCATTCACGGCGAATACCTTACGCTGACTCAGGTCCGCAATCGCGAAGCTCAGTTCCAGCAAGACCTTGACGGCGATGGCGAGATGGGCAACCCGCCGGCGCAAATCGTGGAGTCCTTCGGCGTAACCTCGCTGCTACTCGGCACCGATGGCTACTATGTGGACAACGAAAACCGCCCCCTCACCTACCTGGGCACACGCATGGCGGAAGTGGCCGGATGGACCTATCTGGGCGCAGAAGCGGGCCAGGCCTACCCATTCAACGTTATTTTGCGCAACGACATTACCGGAGAGTATGCCCTCTGGGGCGTCGATGACAGCGGAGCAATCATCTACGGTGAGTTTTTGATCCCGGCTCAATTGCGCGGCCGCGAAACACAATTCCAACAGGACTTGAATGGCGACGGCACAATCGGCAACCCACCGGCTCAAGTCGTGGAATCCTTCGGATCGACCAATCTCTTGCTCGGGGCTGAAGGCTACTATGTCGGCGACGAAGGACGTCCAATTATCTACCAGGGCAATCAAATGATGGAAGTTGCCGGCTGGACTTACCTCGGAGCCGAAGCAGACCAGACATATGCCTATGCGGTCATCCTCCGCAACGATGTCACCGGAGAATACGCCCTCTGGGGTATCGACGACAGCGGCAACATTGTCTACGGTGAATTCCTGAGCTCCGTTCAACTGCGCGGGCGTGAAAGCCAATTCCAACAAGATCTGGATGGCGATCAAACCATCGGATTTCCTCCCGCTCAGACCATTGAATCGTTTGGCCAAACCACTCTTCTCCTTGGCGAAACCGGTTATTTCATTGGCGACACCAGCCGCCCCGTCACCTACCAAGGCAGCCAAATTAATGAATCCAATGGTTGGAGCTATCTCGGTGTCGAAGCCGGGCAAGACTACGCCTTCAACTTCATTTTGCGCAACGAAACGACCGGTCAGTATGTGCGTTGGGGCATAAACAGCAGCGGCGCGATCATACACGGCGAATACCTGACAAGCATTGTTCAGGTTCGCAGCTATGAGGCACAATTCCAACAGGACTTTGATACCGATGGCTATATCGGCACCAATCCCAATGACCACGCCTTAGAAGTGGTACCGGTAGGCACCATGCTTGTAAATGGCTACGGAGAAGAACACACATTCATCCGGCATAACGGCCAAATGATTACTTTTAATGAAGATTATGAAACGGTAGAATTTGGTAGCTACGGCTACGCACGCCAAGGCGTCAACCAAGGTCTGCTCTATCGGGGCGCAAGCTCATGGTTCAGCCCAACCTCCGTAGGCACCGAACAAGCTGAGTATGTCACGGTCAATTACACCTCAAGCTATACGTTCAAACTGAGCGATAGCAACGCAACCTTCGAGATATACCCGAGCGAGGATACAGCCCCAAATGCGATTGGCAACGCATTTATCTGGTTCCCCAGCATGGAAGGCTACAACACTAGTAGCGGCCATTTCAGCGACTCAGTCGAGATAAACCTCGGTTATTCCAGTAACGAAATCCCCCACTACTGGGGTAACGAGCTGTACTCTTATACCAGCTATAGCTACCAAAAAGTGGGCCCGAGAGAAGCGGTTATCAGCACTCAAGGCATCAGTATCTTTGGCCAAGTAAGCTCACAAGTGCTACTCTTCTTTGTCGAAGACTACTGGGGCTACGGCTTGATCGTTGAAAGCTTTCCGGGTGTCGGAGCTACGGAATACGAATGGGGCTATTTCTACCTGTATTGATAGCCACGTATAGATATTGACAAAAAAATATCCTGTAAGCAAAACCACCCAATGCTTCAAAACGATCCGGCACAAGCCTACCTGACACTTCTCAAGCGCACATTAATCGACCTGATTTACGCCGATAACGAACTAAGGATCTACTACTTGATCGATTGCATTCGCAACGGCAAGAAAGTCGATCCGTCGGTATTGCACAGTCCGGTCGAGCGCCTGCAGAGCGAGTATGAAGAGCTGGTAAAAACGAAGACCGAGGGTCAGTTCTATGGAGAGGTAAACAACTTTCCCCACTCCATGATCGGGCAAAAGCGCTTGGACAACATCCAGTTCTGCGCTGAGCAGATCTTTCAGGATGGCATCACGGGTGATTTTGTAGAAACCGGCGTATGGAACGGAGGCGCGTGCATCTTCATGCGCGGCCTCCAAAACATCTACAACCAGCGTGAGCGAAAGGTATGGGTTTGTGACTCCTTTGAGGGCCTTCCCGTCCCCACGCACCATGAGGATGAAGGCATCGATCTCAGCAAAGGGAACTTCCCCATGCTGGCGATCTCCCAGGAAGCCGTCATGCGAAATTTTTCGCAATACGGCTTGCTCGATGAAGGCGTAAAATTCCTCAAGGGCTGGTTCAAGGATACACTTCCGAACGCGCCTATTGAAGAGATTGCGCTGCTGCGTCTGGATGGCGACCTATACGAATCCACCATGGATGCCATGAAAGCTTTGTATCACAAAGTTCCCTCGGGTGGTTATGTGATCGTGGACGATTATTACGCCGTGAAAGGCTGTGAAAAAGCCGTGCAGGACTACTTGCGTGAAAATAATGCCAAGGCCGAAATCCATCAAATTGATTGGACCGGCGTCTATTGGCGCAAACCGTAAGTCACGCCCCTTTGATACGCGGCCCGGTGGCTCGTTGCCACCTGCCGTATTTCATCCGCCAGGCGACTGCCTTTAGCACTAGCCCGGGGTGCAGTTTCCACCAGTGCCGAGCATATCGCTGGAAATATTCGCCCGGCCATTCAACCTGAGCCCATTCCGCAATCTGCGTCCCCCACTGCTCTCGCAAGCGGCTCTCGTTAGCGGAAACATGGTTGCCACGCCCCGGCGCGGAGCTGACGTGGTGCGTGATCACCGATTCATTGGCCACAAAATGCCGATAGCCCGCCAACTTTAGACGCACGGCTAAATCCGCATCTTCTGAACCATTGCGGTAGGCTTCATCAAAACCGCCCACCGATAAAAACACCTCGCGCTTGACCAACACGCAGGCTGCGGTCACGCAACTCCACTCCAGCCAGGCCTCGCGCGGAGCATGCAGGCGGTTCTTTCGTGCTTGCCGGATCGAGCCATCCGGCCAGCAGACCATGCCGGCGTGATCAACCAACCCCGTCGCGGGGTTGACCTGAACATTCCCCACCAAACCGGCTTGGGGCTGCGACTCCATCAGCGAGACCATCGGCGCGAGCCAGCCGGGAGTCAGCTCCACGTCGTTATTTATCAAACAAAGCAACGGCGCGCTCGCTTCGCGAGCCGCCTGGTTGTTATTGATCGCAAAACTACCTTTCTCGGACCGAAGGATCACCTTGAAACCCGGCCGGTCCTTGAGCGACGCCACGTATTCACGCGCGCCGTCAGTGCTAAGGTCGTCAACGAGTATTACCTCCAGCGGCAAATCGTCGCTCGAGGTGGCCAGAAGGCTATCCACACACTTCCGGGTCAGCTCAAGGCTGTTATAAACCGGAATAATGATCGAAACCCTGCTCGCTGGTCGATCCACCGCCAGCCTCGCTTATGCGGAAACGGCAGGCCCTTTGAGGCTCGCCTTTTTGGCAACCGACAAAAGGTATTTCCCGTAAGGCGTCTTGGCCAGTGCCTCGCCCGCCTCGTTCAGCTGCTCACGGTTGATCCAGCCAGCGCGGAACGCGATCTCTTCGAGGCAGGAAATTTGCAGCCCCTGCCGCGACTGGATGACCTTCACGTATTGCGCTGCTTCCAGCAGTGCGTCGGGGTTACCTGTGTCAAGCCAGGCGACACCACGCCCCATGACTTCCACCTTCAGCTCACCCTCCTCTTGATAGCGGCTAATGAGATCAGTGATCTCCAATTCGCCGCGCTTGGACGGCTTTTGCGCGCGGGCAAAACCAGATGCGCGTTCGTCGAAGAAGTAAATGCCAGGAATCGCGAAATTGCTCTTTGGCTCGGTCGGCTTTTCTTCGATGGAGACCACGTTGCCCTCCGCGTCGAACTCAACCACGCCGTATTCGGACGGGTTGCTGACTTCGTAGCCAAAGACCGTGCCACCACTCTCGCGCGCATTGGCGCGGCGAAGGTTTTCCGGCAGGCTGTGGCCATAGAAAAGATTGTCGCCGAGGATCAGCGCAGACGGACCGCCAGCCAGGAAATCTTCCGCGATGATAAATGCCTCCGCCAAACCGCGGGGCGCATCCTGAATCGCATACTCCAGCTTCAGCCCGTATTGCGAGCCGTCGCCAAGCAAGGCGCGAAATGCCGCCTGATCATGCGGCGTGGTGATGATCATGATTTCGCGAATGCCGGCCAGCATGAGGACCGACAGCGGGTAGTAAATCATCGGCTTGTCATAGACCGGCATCAGTTGCTTGCTGACCGAAATTGTCAGCGGATAAAGCCGGGTGCCACTGCCGCCAGCGAGCACAATCCCTTTGCGGTTCTTACTCATAGCGTATCGAGTCCCAGGCGTTGGCGTTGATAGTTGCCACTGGTGATTGCGTCACACCAAGCGCGGTTTTGCAAATACCAGTCAATGGTTGAGGCAATGCCGGCCTCGAAGGCCATTTCGGCGCGCCAGCCCAAGTCACGCTCTGCCTTGTCGCAATCGATGGCGTAGCGGCGGTCATGGCCCGGGCGATCCTTAACAAAGGTTATTTGCTCGCGGTAAGATTTGCCGTCCTCGCGGGGGCGCAACTCATTGAGCGAGTCGCACATGGTGTGCACCAAGTCCAGGTTGCGCTTTTCGCTGCGTCCGCCAAAGAGGTAACTTTCGCCCGGCTTTCCGCGGAGAGCCGCAGCAATAATGCCCCTGGCGTGGTCGTCAACATAGAGCCAATCGCGGATATTCGCGCCGTCGCCATAGACTGGCAGCGGTTTTCCCTCCATTGCATTGAGCAGCATCAGAGGGATCAGTTTTTCCGGGAATTGGCGTGGGCCGTAGTTGTTCGAGCAATTGGTAATGATCGCCGGCAGCTTGAACGTCTCGATAAAAGCGCGCACGAACATATCCGACGCCGCCTTGGAAGCTGCATAGGGGCTGTTGGGCGCATAGGGCGTGGTTTCGCAGAATTTCGGGTCTTCCCAATCCAGAGAACCGAAAACTTCGTCCGTCGAGACGTGAACAAAGCGGAAGGCCTGGCGGGCCTCTTCCGTCAGTTCACGCAGATGATTGCGCACCGCCTCCAGCAACGCCACCGTCCCGCGCACATTGGCGTCGACAAAGGGCAGCGCCGAGTCAATCGAGCGGTCTACGTGGGATTCCGCAGCCAGATTGAGCACCCAATCCACCGACTCCTTGGCCAGAAGCTCGGCCACGAGCTTTCCATCGCCAATATCGCCCTGGACGAACTGATAGTTGGAGGACTCCGGGAGCGCCTCCAAGTTCTGCGGGTTGCCCGCGTAAGTTAGCGAATCCAGGTTGATTATACGCGCCCCGGGGAACGCCTCAACCAGCTGATAAATTAACGCCGAGCCTATAAAGCCACAGCCGCCGGTAACGAGGACCGTCTTGGGCGCCGGGTTTTCGGGTAGGATACTGCTCATCTTTAAACGAGGGTTTGGGATGTCCAATTAAGCAGGCAATCACGCAATGCGTCGTGCACCAGCGGAAGCTCAATCCCGACGGATGTCAGCTTGTCGCTGCTCATGACGCAGTTCGATCGGGGCGTCTTCGCCGCGATTTGCATAAACTCTGCCTCATCGGCGAAAAACTCGTATTCACGCACCGGCAAACCAGTCTCTGGGTGCTCGCGCGCAATTTCCTGCATCAGCGAAACCACCTCACGGGTCGTCACCGAGCCGGGGTTCGTAACGTTGTAAACGCCATACGGCACGCGTTTTTCCCAGCAAGCAAAGCAGCCGGCCACGAAATCTTCGAGTCGCGAAATGGAATTTTCGGCCTCCAGCAGGCTGGCGTAGCGCTGGAGCTTCGTCAGGTAATTGCGCGGGCAGTCAACGTTACTAAAGGGAATGCGCAAACGCCAGATGTAGACCGGATCGTTCGATTCGAATGACCAAACGCGCTGACCATCCTCACCCACGATTTCCTCGCAGCCGAGCGCTTCTTCCCCCAGCGCCTTGGTGCCGCTGTAGAAACTGCTCGGGCCATCCCGGAAGGTAAAGTTCGGCACGTCGGTCTCAAGGAAACCCTCACCCTTCTCGTTGCGACCTGAATAGATGCAACCGCTGGAAACATGGCCCCAAGGGATACCCGCAGCGGCGCACTCTTTGGCAATCAGGCCCGGCAGGACCGCATTGCCCAGGAGCGTATCGGCCTTGGCCAACTCACACGCATCGACATTGGGCTTACCGGTGTAGCCTGCGCAATTGATCAGGAATTCCGCCTTGGATCGCTCGATCAGCTGCCGCAACTCGCCTTCAAGGTAGTAGTTACAGTCGCTTCGCGACACTGTTTCAAATGCGACGCCGCGTTTCTGGAGATACGATGAAAACGCAGCTCCCACATAGCCAGTAGCTCCTAGCAGTAAAACCATTACAATTTTTAAAGGGTTATTAAAAAGTCAGGTGTTTATCTCTCGGCGAAGCAGGTATTTTGCAATAGTGAAATTCCCCACCGCCCGCTACACCAACGACCAACCCAAGTGCGGCGCACACATGCCCCCACGACGCTGGGTCCAGTAAGGCGAGTCCGATAATCCACCCGCGACTTCAAATTTAATGGTGGCCGGGCACGTGCCGACCTCGGTGATATTGGGCCCCTGGTGGATTCGTGCAATGAACTCCACGCGGTGGGTCCGCTCGTTCAGAAGATGAGGCGGGATCTCGCAAACCAGCGTCTGAATGCCCTCCTGCATGCGCGACGGCAACTCCGGGTCGACATCCGTGCCGAACGAAATTGCGATAAGCGCATTCTCATCGTTGAAAATGGCGATTCCGATCATCAGCCGCGGATCCGGCTTGATCAGGTTCAGCTCTATCTCGATGCGGATGGGGTGATTGTTCGGGAAGCGCCGCTTGGCACCGACCGTCCGCAAATACTGTAATTCAAAGAACTCGTTTTGAACCTCTTCCCCCGAATTACGCCACTCGGCATTGATCAGCATCTGATCCACCGTCGATTCCAGGTAATTGTGGACGATGTTTTGCACATCGTAGCTGTCCGCTTTGAGCTCTCCACCTTCGAGCAACAGGGCGCGATTACAGAGCGCCTCCACAAAGCCCATCGAGTGCGTCACGAAGATGATTGTGCGATTGGAAGAGTTCGCGACCTCGTTCATCTTGCCGATGCACTTCTTTTGAAAGCGCGCATCGCCAACGGCCAGCACCTCATCGATGATCATGATTTCCGGGTCCAGGTGCGCGGCAACCGAGAACGCCAGGCGGACCTGCATGCCCGATGAATACCGCTTAACCGGCGTATCCAAAAAACGCTCTACCCCGGAAAATTCCACAATCTCGTCGTACTTCTCCAGGATCTGATAACGCTTGAGCCCAAAGACGGAACCGTTGAGGAAAATATTTTCGCGGCCGGTCAGCTCCGGGTGAAAGCCGGTCCCCACTTCCAGCAGGCTGGCCATCTTACCGGTTATCGAAAACCTTCCGGTGCTAGGTGAAATCGTCCGGCTAATCAGCTTGAGAAAGGTGGACTTCCCTGCGCCATTGCGGCCGATCAACCCGACTCGCTCACCACGCTTGATGTCGAGGCTGACATTTTTTAGCGCCCAAAATTCCTCGGTCGTCGTGTGGGAGCCGATTGGTGGCTTTCCCATCACCCGGCGGATCGGGTTCATGATCATCCGGCCTAGCTCTTCATTCACGCGGCTGTATTGCGCGGCATTCAGCCCGGAGCCCTGATGAACGAGCTTATAGCACTTCCCCAGGTCTTCGATGGTAATTACAGTGTCACTCATTGCGCAAAATTAGATAACGTCGTTGAGCCACTTCTCCGAACGACGGAAAAAACGGCTGCCGGTATATAATACGGCAATAATGAAGGCCAGGCTCACGAAAATACTCGGGCCAAAAAATTCATAATCCGGAATGACGGCCCAGCGGCACCCCTCGACAATTCCGGTTAATGGATTCAGCGAAAGTAAGGCCTTGATCGTCCAATCCTTATCCGCCAACTGGAAGCCCACGGGAGTTACCAGCAGACCGATTTTCAAGACAAACGGCAGGATAATCTTAAAGTCGCGGTATTTCACGTAGAGGCAGGAGACGAAAAGCCCAATGCCGAAGGCCACCATCATGCCAAGGAGCGCAATCGGCACCACCAGCAAGAACTTCCACGAAAAAGAGTAGTCGTAGATAAGCATGAGCACGGCCAAGATCACGTAATTAATAAGCAGATCCACAACGTTCACCGTCACCGAGCTCGTGGGCAGGATAATGCGCGGGAAGTAAATTTTCGATAAGATCGCCGCATTATTCATCAGGGAGAAAGAGGAGTTCGTCAGCCCGAGATTAAACATCTGCCAAGGCAACATCCCGGCGAACACGACCACAGGGGTACTCCCGGGCATCTTGGCGATCACCCCAAAGACCAGCACCAGCACCAGCATGCTAAGCAAGGGGTCAAGTATCGCCCACATCACGCCTACCGCGGTTTGCTTGTAGCGCACTAATAAATCACGCCAAGCCAGAGCCAGAAAAAGCTCCCGAAACCGCCACATGTCCGCCCAATCAATCGCGCCCATGCGGTCAGCTTCTACGGTAACGGTGTTGTCACCCTTGAGCCCTTCAAAGAATTTCATAAAAAAACCTTTACCCAGTTTGAAAACCAATGCCCTGTCAAGCATCCGATGCCATGGCCCCATTGCTCGCAATCTACGAGGCGTGACATTGCTCTATTTGGCCGTATCACGCTGCCGCAGAAAGGCCTCATGCTGGCGGAGCATTTCCAACTGATCCAGATCACCAGAGCAGGAGTTATCCAAGGCCTCCACCAAAGACTTAGCCTCCGCGATCCGGTTCATCAACAGGAAATACGGAATCACCACCCGCACATAGAATCGGCATTCCTCGGCAGGGTGCGGCTCCATGCTCAGCAATTGCGTCAATAGCGGGTCCAACTGCTCCATGTTTCGCTCGATTAGATATACCTCCGCCATTCGTTCACCAATGACCCAGCTTAGATAACCATTGGCCTCCGTGTGCTGCAGCAGCACCTCGATGGCTTTGTCATTCTGCCCCTGCACACGGTAGCTATAGGCAGCGTAGGTATAAGGCTTCAAAGTCCATGGAGCCAACTGCTGCGCTTGCTTCAACTGCTCGGTCCCCGCGTCATGCTGCCCATTCTTAATCCAGCGAATCGCCTGCAGCGTCAGCGCATGATAATTATCTGGGTAATTTTGAACCGAAAAATCAATGAGTGAGGCCTCGTTTTCCCAGGCAAATACACGCACCCGCGTTTCCCACAAACCACCGACCAAAACGCCCATCAGCACAACGCCAATGAGGCCGCGCACCCAGGCTGCCCGCATATTCCAAAGTATCCGTAAAAGCTCAATGACGGCGATCACCAAGCCAAGCCCGGGTATCAACAGATAGTAGTTGCAAATCGGCCCGTTCCCCAGAGCGAGGAAATTGCACAAAGGCACCATGCCCCCGAGATAAATTAACACGCCCGCCGCGACCAAACGATACTGAGTAAACAGCAAGCGGAGCAACACAAGGGTTAAGCCCGCAAGAATACCCCAGCCG
Source organism: Cerasicoccus sp. TK19100 (assembly GCF_027257155.1). Lineage (NCBI taxonomy): Bacteria > Pseudomonadati > Verrucomicrobiota > Opitutia > Puniceicoccales > Cerasicoccaceae > Cerasicoccus > Cerasicoccus fimbriatus. Next base: position 134,546 of record NZ_JAPWDU010000007.1, on the reverse strand, counting down.
ATCAAACCAGACATCAGGCGATCGCGCGGGTCATCATCCAGAAATACGCCCCCACGCCCCCAAGGCTCGACCCACAGCATAAAGTGCGTGTAGGCATAGTATGGCGCGCGTAATATTAGATCCATCGACGTAACTTCGCGCGGCAATGACGGGCTGATAAACTGCATGCTGGCGGTATCGGTTCGGATGAAGAGATAAGCCACGATTATCAGGACTGAACCTCCCCACAACCGCAGTCCGTGCCTGGATATACAAAAACTCCAGCCATGCCGCACCAGTAACAATAATATCAACATGCCAAACGCCGTAATTGCCGCTTCATAGGCGATGAGAGCCAGCATCAGGCAGAGCAAACAGAGACTGAAGATCGCGCGCGGCCACTCATTTTTCGGCTTATCGGCAGTCCGCTCACCGTAGATCAGCCCCAGCCAGAGCATCAACATGATGAACGAAAGACAGATCAAATTATTACAAGCGCTCAGGAATTGGACACTAGACACCATTGTCGGGTGAAAAGCGAAAACAGCAGTGCCCAGCAATGACCAGAGCCCGGATTTGAAAAGCTTATCCAGCAGCAAATAAATGATGTATATGTTCAGAACAAAAAGAGCTAAACATACTTGCTTTAAGGCCTGCACATTAGCCCCTTCGCCAAGGGCTAGATAAAAGACGACGTTTTTAAACGGGCGATACCAATTAGCACTGTCCGGGATGAAACAATCCCAAATAGAATCCATGCCCCATATGAATTCAATTTGTCTGGGGTCGTCTAAAACGGGTTCATGCCCAAACATAGGCCAGTAAATACTAACGACCGGCACCACCACCAACGCGGTGAGTATTAAGAATTTAACCCATTGCTGCTGAATCCAAAGACGAGTCATTTAAACTTCCCCCAAGTCAATGTGCTGCTCACTGCGTAGTTCCACACTGCACCGATCCCGGCACCAATCAGACCAGACAACCACCAGGCAATGCCATGATCGAAAAGCGTAGCCGCAACCACGAGGTTCGTTACAGCACCAACGCTGCAAATTAATACGAATTTTATTAGAGCCGGCAACAGACTGAGCCCAGACACTTTCTGGTCATGATAAGTGAACTTGTTATTAACGATAAAGTTCACTATCATCGCCATCCCAGAAGCAAACAACTGGGAATAAACAAAGCCTAAACCTAAACTATAAAGAGCTGACGCAAGGATCACCAAGTGCATTAAAGCTCCCAAGCTACCGCTCAAAATAAACATAATGAACCGTGCTGGCACGAACTTACCCACGGATTTATCGAGCAGCATAAGCACGTACTCTGCAGCTACATTGGTGTCGAGCTTGCTGTCCCCTGCCATCCGTTCACGAAACGAATAAGACACTTCTCTATAGCGCAGCGGCTCACGGTTGGATGTTATTAGATCGAGTAAAATCTTATACCCCTTGCCGGATACATTTCGCACCGTGCGCTCAAGGAATGGGCGACTCATCGCAAAGTAACCACTCATCGGATCCGTTACCGATTCCCTCATGACTAAAGTGCTCATCCGTGTCGCAAACTGACTGGCAAAAACACGGCCTTTGCTGGACAGCCCATCGGCACTGCCGTCCCCCGTGTAGCGGCTACCAATGACCATATCCAAAGATTCATCGCGCAAAATACGCAACATTTCCGGCAAAATACCTTCATCGTGCTGACCATCGGCATCCATCAAGACGATATATGGAGCAACGCTGGCCATGAATCCTTCAATACTGGCCGAAGATAGGCCACGCCGACCAATACGGCGGATCAATCGAACACGAGAATCTTCATTGGCAAGCTTCGCAACCATGTTGCTAGTGCCATCGGGCGAGTCATCGTCGACGAAAATTAACTCCCATTCCCAATCGCCAAGTACGTCCTTCAACTTTTCCCACATGACGCGAACGTTATCGGCCTCGTTGAAAGTGGGAATGATGACACTGACTTGCGGCATGCTCATTTCACTCCTACACCCAATATTAGCAGTTCGCTGAAATACGCAGGCATCGCGTTGAAAATTCCCTGAATGCGCTCTGGCATTTTCCAGCTCATGACTGCCGTTAAGAAAGCGTATCCTTGAAATCCGGATACCGAGACGTTGGTAAAGCCCACTTCAGCAAACAGTCGTTCAACCATCGGCTTTTTATAAAGAACGATATGCTGATCTACGTAACTCACTGTAGAATATCGGTTTACAACACGCTCCAACAAGGGCCAACTGCTGGAATAATTCGGAGTGGTTACCATTAACCGACCACCAGGCTCCAAGACACGATACGCTTCTTTCAGTAAGGATACTGAATATTCGTACGTGAGGTGTTCGATAACCTCAACGAGCGTGATGCAATCAAATGAATTGTCCGAGTATGGCAATTTTTCTGAAGTTACCGTTTCAAAACGATGCTTCGCGGTAGCGTAATTTTCCGTTGCATAGGCAATTTGAGCAGCAGAAATATCAACTCCGATCGACTCCTTGTCTTTAGATAAGGTCCCAATAAAGGTTCCGGGACCACAACCGATATCCAGATGTCGGCGGTAATCTGCCATTCGCGACTGAACGTGCTGAAATTTCAAGTCATGCCATTTACCGCGCGGCCCTCCGTTTTCACGGAAAATGACATCATAGTATCCAGCCGGAATCGTGTTGTAGTCAAAATCGGTCATGTAAGAAGCAGAATTCAGTAAATAAGTGAAAGCCAACGATTTGACCAGCATCTTTACCGTAAGAACAACGTTAAGATATTGAAATCATGGCCAATTATTTCTGCTGAGTCCTGGTATTTGGGCAAAAAAAGACCCGCTTCTCCTATTCGGAAAAGCGGGTCATAACCTGGCAATAACCTACTCTCGCACCACATCGGGGCGGCACTACCATCGGCGGTTGAGGGCTTGACGAGCGTGTTCGGGATGGGAACGTGTATTTCACCTCACCTGTGGTCACCAGTTCTGGGAATTTTACCGTAGCTATGATGAATTCCTCGGAATTCAGCTAGGTATTTCCTAGTGTAGCGAAGGTGACCAGCATGTTTGCTTGGTTTTGCTACTTATAAAAGTGAAGTCTGATGTATGGGACCCGGGCGAATGCCCGATCCAGCATTTTGAGTAGTTGTAAAGATTGGTTAATCGATAGACTAAACCAATTGGATCATTAGTATCAGTTAGCTCAATGCATTACTGCACTTACACATCTGACCTATCAACCTGGTGGTCTACCAGGATCCTTAGGGAGATCTTATCTTGGGAATCGCTTGGCGCTTAGATGCTTTCAGCGCTTATCGGTTCCATGCTTAGCTACCCGGCGCTACTGCTGACGCAATAACCGGAACACCAGAGGCATGTCATTCACGGTCCTCTCGTACTGATGAATGAACCCCTCAAATCTCCAACGCCCACAGCGGATAGAGGACCGAACTGTCTCACGACGTTCTGAACCCAGCTCGCGTACCACTTTAATAGGCGAACAGCCTAACCCTTGGGACCTTCTCCAGCCCCAGGATGTGATGAGCCGACATCGAGGTGCCAAACTCCACCGTCGCTGTGAACGCTTGGGTGGAATCAGCCTGTTATCCCTAGAGTACCTTTTATCCTTTAAGCGACGGCCGTCCCACTCTGGACCGCCGGATCACTTGGACCTGCTTTCGCAACTGCTCGACTTGTAGGTCTCACAGTAAAGCCACCTTATACCCATGTGCTCTTTGGCCGATTGCCAACCGGCCTGAGGTGACCTTCGTAATCCTCCGTTACACTTTAGGAGGAGACCGCCCCAGTCAAACTGACCCGCAAGCACTGTCCCCCGCCCGGCTAACGGGATCGGGGTTAGATATCTAACAAACATAGAGCGGTATTTCACCATTGGCTCCACCACACCCTGGAGTGCGGCTTCAAAGCCTCCCGCCTATCCTACGCAATGAAAGTCAAATACCAATACCTGCTTACAGTTAAGGTTCATAGGGTCTTTCCGTCCTGCTGCGGGTACGCTGCATCTTCACAGCGACTACAATTTCACTGGGCACCTCCTTGAGACAGCGTGCAACTCATTTCACGATTCGTGCAGGTCGGAACTTACCCGACAAGGAATTTCGCTACCTTAGGACCGTTATAGTTACGGCCGACATTCACGGGGGCTTAGACTCGAAGCGTTAACAACAAGTGTTCACCTTTCCGCATTGGTCACGTGTCACTCCCTATACGTCCACTTGCGTGTTGGCAGAGAGCTGTGTTTTTGCTAAACAGTTGGTTGCACCTCTTCACTGCGGCCCGCCGAAGCGGGCACCCCTTATACCGAAGATACGGGGCCAATTTGCCGAGTTCCTTAAGGAGGGTTAACCCACGCGCCTGAGAATACTCATCCCGGATACCTGTGTCGGTTTGCGGTACGGCCTAAATGTAGAAGCTTTTCTTGGAACCGGTCCAACCCCTGCGTATCAAGCCGTAGCTATCAACTCCCAATTCAATAAGATAGGGGGTCTTTCCAATCCGTCCTTTCTACTCGGTGCAGGAATATTAACCTGCTTTCCATCCACTACTCCTTACGGCCTCGTGTTAGGAGCCGACTAACCCTGGGGCGACGAACGTTGCCCAGGAAACCTTATCCTTACGGCGACAAGGATTCTAACCTTGTTTATCGTTACTCATGTCTGGATTCTCACTTCTAACCGCTCCACCACCCGTTACCAGATGACTTCGATGCTGTTAGAACGCTCGCCTACTGATCCTTCGATCCCGCGATTTCGGCAAGTAGCTTAGTCCCGATCATCTTCGGCGCAAATCCTCTCGATAGGTCAGCTATTACGCACTGTTTAAATGGTGGCTGCCTCTAAGCCAACATCCCTATTGTCTGTGAAGATTCACATCCTTCCATCCACTTAGCTACTATTTAGGGGCCTTAATCGGCGGTCTGGGCTGTTTCCCTCTCGACTACGGAGCTTATCCCCCGCAGTCTGACTGCCTTGTTACACCTCTCGGTATTCGGAGTTTGATAAGGTTTGGTACCCCGGTATGGGGCCCTAGCCTTTTCAGTGCTCTACCCCCGAGAGTCAGCACAAGACGCTATACCTAAATATATTTCGGCGAGAACCAGCTATCACGGGGCTTGATTAGCCTTTCACTCCGACCCTCAGCTCATCGCCACACTTCTCAAGGTGTGTGCGTTCGGTCCTCCACTTTGTGTTACCAAAGCTTCAACCTGGCCAAGGGTAGATCGCCTCCGCTTCGGGTATCATGCCCGCAACTCATCGCCCTATTCAGACTCGGTTTCCCTGCGCCTACGGCACGTAATGCCTTAAGCTTGCTACGAACATGAACTCCCAGACCCATTATGCAAGAGGTACGCCGTCACTCTACAAGAGAGCTCCGACCGCTTGTCAGCAATAAGTTTCAGGTACTCTTTCACTCCCCTAACAGGGGTGCTTTTCACCTTTCCCTCACGGTACTGGTTCACTATCGGTCGACACCTAGTATTTAGGCTTATGCAGTGGTCTGCACACATTCACACCGGGTTTCACGTGTCCGGTGCTACTCAGGAATTCCCTAGGCCTAACGCAGTTTTCGCATACGGGATTTTCACCCTCTATGATGCAGCTTTCCAGAAGCTTCTGCTAACATTGTTAGTACCACAACGGGCTCCATACCCCGAGAGGATAAATCCTCCCGGTTTGGCCTGTTCCGCTTTCGCTCGCCACTACTTACGGAATCGAATTCTCTTTCTTTTCCTCCGCTTACTGAGATGTTTCACTTCGGCGGGTATCGCTTCATACACCTATGTGTTCAGTGTATGATAACAGTCGAAACTGCTGGGTTGCCCCATTCGGAAATCTCCGGGTCAAAGCGTCTTTGCCGCTAACCGGAGCTTATCGCAGCTTGGCACGTCCTTCATCGCCTGGTGTCGCCAAGGCATTCACTTATTGCTTTAATTTATTTAGTCTATCAATTCACCGTCTTTATAAATTTGATTCTCAAAACGCTAGATTAACGTGTTTATCAATGAAGATATTGTAATCGCCAGATCACGTAGTCATGTGATCTAGCTGCATATACGTACGTTTAATCCGCATACATCAGACTGTCAAAGAACGAACATCTTACGAATTGTAAGATAGAAATTCGTTTTGGTTTATCCCGAAAATTACTTCGTATACATTCCCAATGGTGGGCGATACTGGACTCGAACCAGTGACCCTCGCGTTATCAACACGATGCTCTAACCAACTGAGCTAATCGCCCTTATTAGGTTGGAAAGTTCTGAGTTTGAAGGTTCGAAAGTAGTTAACCTTCGAACATCCGAACTTTCGAACGTTCGAACTTGTAAACTGGTGGAGCTGGACGGGCTCGAACCGACGACATTCTGCTTGCAAAGCAGACGCTCTTCCAACTGAGCTACAGCCCCAAAAGGGAGTCGCTTAATCTGGCGACGAATTTTCTGAAATCAACAGAAAACTTCTAAAAAATGTCGACGGGGTTATTTTAAATAATAACTAGCCCGACGCGAACCGGTCGGTTCGAGAAAATAATCGGAATAAACTATCAAAGAACGATAAACGCCGGTTTCCCAGCGGAGTGGTTGTCTCTTGTATTATCGATCATAAAAACTACTTTGTACGATGCGCAGGCGCTCACTTCCAAACCCCCTTGCGAGGGTTCGACCTCATCTCTACAGACTCGCGAGAGTCTCGAGATTTCTCCTTAGAAAGGAGGTGATCCAGCCGCAGGTTCCCCTACGGCTACCTTGTTACGACTTAGTCCCAATCACCAGCCCTGCCTTAGGACGCTGTCTCCGAAGTTAACTCACGTACTTCGGGCAGAACCGGCTTTCATGACTTGACGGGCGGTGTGTACAAGGCCCGGGAACGTATTCACGGCGTCATTGCTGATACGCCGTTACTAGCGATTCCGGCTTCATGGAGTCGAGTTGCAGACTCCAATCCGAACTGGGCCCAGCTTTAAAGATTTGCTCCACCTCGCGGTATTGCGTCTCATTGTACTGGGCATTGTAGCACGTGTGCAGCCCTAGGCGTAAGGGCCATACTGACTTGACGTCATCCCCACCTTCCCACTTCGAATAGAAGTTTGTCTCCTTAGAGTCCCCAACTGAATGATGGTAACTAAGGACGAGGGTTGCGCTCGTTGCCGGACTTAACCGAACATCTCACGACACGAGCTGACGACAGCCATGCAGCACCTGTGAATCGGCCCCGAAGGGAAGACTGCTTTCACAGTCGGTCCAATCCATGTCAAGCCTAGGTAAGGTTCTTCGCGTTGCATCGAATTAAGCCACATGCTCCACCGCTTGTGCGGGCCCCCGTCAATTCCTTTGAGTTTTAACCTTGCGGTCGTAGTCCTCAGGCGGCACACTTATCGCGTTAGCTTGGGCCCTAAGAGGGTCGAATCTCCTAAGACCTAGTGTGCAACGTTTACGGCGTGGACTACAGGGGTATCTAATCCCTTTCGCTACCCACGCTTTCGAGCCTGAGCGTCAGAACTTGTCCAGTAAGCTGCCTTCGCCATTGGTGTTCCTCCTGATATCTATGCATTTCACCGCTACACCAGGAATTCCGCTTACCTCTCCAAGCCTCAAGATTGGTAGTTTCAGGCGCAGTTCCAGAGTTGAGCCCTGGGCTTTCACACCTGACACACCAATCCGCCTGCGCTCCCTTTACGCCCAGTGAATCCGAGTAACGCTCGAGGTCTCCGTATTACCGCGGCTGCTGGCACGGAGTTAGCCACCTCTTCCTCTATAAGTTAGTTCAAGCACGCTCTTCACGTGGTTTTATTCCTTATTGACAGGGGTTTACAACCCGAAGGCCGTCATCCCCCACGCGGCATTGCATGGTCACGCTTTCGCGCATTAGCCAATGATTCGAAACTGCTGCCACCCGTAGGTGTCTGGACCGTGTCTCAGTTCCAGTGTGACTGATCATCCTCTCAGACCAGTTACCCGTCTTAGCCTTGGTGAGCCGTTACCTCACCAACAAGCTGATAGGCCGCGAACCCCTCTTAAAGCGCCATTGCAAGCTTTAGCGAGATCTTCATGCGAAGATCTGCCACATGCGGTATTAATCTTCCTTTCGGAAGGCTATCCCCCACTTTAAGGCAGGTTGTTCACGTGTTACGCACCCGTTTGCCACTTTCTGCCCCGAAGGGCTTCTCGTTCGACTTGCATGTCTGAGCCATGCCGCCAGCGTTTACTCTGAGCCAGGATCAAACTCTCCGAAAGTATTTAAAGCTTTCGTGAGTCCGATAATCCTATGGATTAAATGGACTACGTGTCGGACCGAAATCCGACAGTTAACGTAATGTTGTGTTTTTAAATGTTGGAATTGTTGAGTGCCTACGCACTCGCACAAAGTAATTTTCAAAGAACGATTTGAAAGTTCCGTTCGCTCGTTTGAGCGATTTGGGAAAGACGCCCATAAAGAAGATTCATCTTCGGTTCGTCAACCCCTTTTTTCAAAAAACTTTCAGAAAGAACAAATATTCTTTTTCGCGTCGCTCGGTCGAGCTAGGCGAAAGGCCGTGGAAGCTAGATTAGTTTCGCGGCTCGTCAACAAAAAGTTTTCACTTTTTTCACATTAACGAAACTTAAATTTCACAGTGCCTTTTGAAGAACAAAAACAACGCTCACCCGATTGGGTTTTGGCTGTCTCGCTGACCGCTTTTAGCGATGAGCGAAAGACTGCGAAAAGTGCCGAGACAATGTCGAGTCGTCAACAAAAAAGTTTAACTTTTTTCGGTGACGTGACAAATTTCACTAAGCCTTTTGAAGAACAAAACAACCTTTACCCGATTGGGTTTTGGTTGTTTCGCTGACCGCTTTAGCGATGAGCGAAAGACTGCGAAAAGTGCCGAGACAATGCCGAGTCGTCAACAAAAAAGTTTAACTTTTTTCGGTGACGAATCTCGTCGCTTCTCAAACCTTTTAAAGAACGTTTCGAATTAGATTCCCGAAGGAATCTTTTTCGGTTCCGCTTACCACTCAGTGGTGTGCGAAAGGTTGCGAAGACTGCCTCAATAATTTCAGTTGGCAAGAAAAAGTTTAAACTTTTTTTCAGCCTCCCGAAACCACTAACTTAGACCTTTTAAAGAACGTTTTCGCTTCCGACCGGCGAGGCCAGTCATCAGGGAAAGATGACGGAAGCTACAGTTTAGATTCACTTCGGCAAGGAATATTTTCGAAAAAAGCGAAATAGTTATCCACAGGCCCCAAAGCCCCATGAATAAAGGGCTACAGCACGAGTCGATTTATCGCCTCCTTCGATTTAATGACGCGCTGAATCTGAATTTTCCGCGTTTTCGCTCATAATCGGGTCGACCAGAGCCTTAATTTGAGGGTATTTCCATGGATATGCTATATCTCCAACGCGTTTTTCAGCTACTTATCGCACTTCTTGTAATCTCCAGCCGCACATTTGGTATCGATGCGGGCATGCCCAACCCGCCTTCCAGCCCCACAGTGGTGACCGTTGGCGTCTTTGTGGCCGATATTATCAGACTAGCCGAAGTGGATGAGACCTTTGAGGCGGAAGTTATCCTCTATGCCCGCTGGAAAGACCCCCGCCTGGCCTTTGACGCCGAGGAATACGGCGCGGACGTAAAGATTTTCCAGGGCGAGTTTCAGTTCAATGAAATCTACTCCGGCTGGTGGCCGCAGTTTGTCGTGCTAAACCGCATTGGGGCCGGCGAAGCCGACGGTATTAAGGTAGAAGTCTACAGTGATGGCCGCGTGCGCTACTTGGAGGAGCGCAACATCACCGTTCAAAGCACGATGAACCTGAGAAAGTTTCCTTTCGATCAGCAGGAGCTTAGCGCCATTCTCATTCCGTTCGGCAACAGCACTGAGCAGGTTATTTTAAAGGATGATCCGGCGATTACCGAAGCCAGCGAGGACTATGTGCAGCTAAACAATCAAATAAACATCGCCGAATGGAAGCTGCTCGATGTCCGCAGTGAAGTAATCACCGTCAAACATCGTTTCTTTGGCGAACCCCAGGAAGTCTCTCAACTAAAAGTCTATTTTACCCTGCAACGTGAGCCCGGGCACATTATCTGGGACATCCTTTTTCCGCTCTTTATACTAATCATATTGATGTGGTCGATTTTCTGGATCGATTCCAACAACCTGACCGACCGCCTGAACATCGCCTTCATCGGCATTTTGACGATTGTCGCCTACCAATTCCTGATCGACGGCTCCCTACCACGCATCCCCTACTTCACCTTCACGGACGCCATTGTCTTCCTGTCCTTTATTATTATGGCGGGCGTGGTCTTCCAAAGCCTGCTGCTCTGGTATCTCCACAAGAAAAAACGCGAACAGCTAGCCGACCTCATCGACAAGCTATCGCTCTGGGGCTTCCCGTTTGTCTACCTCGGTGCCATCATCGCCTCCTACTATATCTATATAAGATAGGAGCAGCGGGGAATTGCGGATTTGGGAATGCGGATTGCGGATTTTTTAACGCGATGGCCGTCAAAGATACCCAATGAGATGCGAAATAAGGGCTGCGCTAAAATTTTCTTAGCATCCCTTCGTGCCACTTAGCGGACAGTCTCGTTTGCAAAATCCGAACTCCGAACTCCGCATTCCGCAATCAACCGCGCCAGTCGAGCACCTCGGCCTGAGGCTCGCAGCGGCCTTGCCAACGGTTCCAGCCCAGCTTGACCGCTAGCTCGATCTCCCGGCCCATTGGCGGCGGGCGGTCGCCCATCCCCCAGGCAACGGCGGAAAACGCATCCCCGCCATTACACTGAAAACGAAAACGCGCGTGCCGGCCGCCAAAGACAAAGGCGGAATCCATCAAGCGCACACCGCGCAGGCCAATGACCGGCGTCGGGTGAGACTGGCCGTAGGGCTGCAGCTCGTCCAAGGCATTGACCACGTCGCCGCGCAGTTCGGCGGCGTCCATCCAGGCGGCAATTTCCAGTTCCGGCTCCAGCGGCTCGGGAACGACGGTCAATACCGCCTGCGAAAAGGCTTTGCGCAGTTCGTCAACGCGGGCGGCTTCCAGGGTCACACCAACTGCCATCGGATGCCCGCCCCATTCTATAAAGAGAGAGTCGCACAAATGCAGCGCCGCCTGTAGGTCGATGCCCGCCACGCTGCGACCGGAGCCCTTTGCCAACTCCCCCTCACCGCCAAGGGCGATGCAGGGGCGATAAAATTCCTTAGCCAGCTTACCCGCGACAATGCCTACCACGCCCGGATGCCAGTCCGCGCCATACACCACGAGCCCAGCCGCATCGCCCTGAGAAAGGGCCTGCTCGCGGGCTTCATCGAAAATCGCGCGTTCGATCGTCTGCCGCTCGCGGTTACGGGTGTCCAGCTCGCGCGCGATGTCCAGGCATTCGCTGTATTCTTCGCTCAGTAAAAGATTCACCGGGACGGCCGCGTCTCCCAGACGGCCACTGGCGTTAATCCGCGGTCCGAGGCGAAAGGCGATATCCGTCGTGGCCAGCGGTTGCTCCAGCTCCAGCCCGGCCACCTGCATCAGTGCGAGCAAGCCCGGGCGCTCCGTGCGGCCGAGGCATTGCAGGCCAAATCGCGTAAAAATGCGGTTTTCATCACGCAGAGGCACGAGGTCCGCCACGGTGCCCAGCGCCACGAGGTCCAGATAATCGCGGAGTTTGATTTCTTTCGCGATCGGATTGCCCTGCTCGCGGAGGCGCTTCACCAGCGCGTGAACAAATTTAAAGACCAACCCCACCGTGCAGCTATCGCCCCAGGCGGCCTCACTTTGGCCGGAAATATGCGGATTGATCAAAATCGCGTCTGCCGGCGTCTCGTCCTTGGACTGGTGGTGATCGATAATCAGCACATCGACGCCCTGTTTGCGCAGCGCCGCCACTTCGTTGACCGAGTTCGTGCCGCAATCCAACGCGATAAACAGGTCCGGCACGCCATCGCTCAGGACGCGCTCCAGCGCAGCATCGCTCAGGCCGTAACCTTCATCCAGGCGGCGCGGCACGTAAAAACGCGGGCTCACGCCGAGGCGGCGGAGAATCATCACCATCAGCGACGTGCTCGTCACGCCGTCTACATCGTAATCGCCCACAAGGCAGATTTCCTCGCCGTTGCCCATGGCGGCGATCAGGCGATCCACCGCGGCATCCATATTATTAATAGAAAAGGGGCAATCCAGGTGCGAGAGACGCGGATTCAGGTGGCGGTCCGCATCCTCCGGATCAATGAAGCCCCGCTGCGCCAGCAGCGTCGCGACAACATTACAGACGCCTAATTCGCGCCGGAGTCGCTTAATTGCTTCGTGAGGTGTGTCAATTGTCCGCCAGAACATGAATAAGATAATCGACCAAAAACGCGACGTCTTGGCAACGCTTTTGCGACATTGAGCAAGAAAGCGCAGCGTAAACACCGTAAACAAGCGGCTGGAACCGATAAAATTAAAAAAACAGGAAAATCGGAAAGAACGGGAAGCGAGCGCCAACTTTCCGGTCTTCCCGATCTTCCTGTTTGAGAACTACGCCTCACCAGTTGCCTACATTGTTTTTTTGAGGTTACAATTCGGCAATGCTTCATGCCACTTGATTTTCCACCACCAATGGCCGATTATATACATCTTTATGCAACCTTACTCGCTGACCGGCCCCAAAGGGCACGACATCCAAATCCGCCCAGCCAACGCCGCTGACATTCCCACCCTCGTGGAGCTGAATAAAAAGGCTTACCCGACTCTAGCCGAGGAAAACGTCGTCTGGAGCGAGGGTCACTTGCGCAGCCACCTACGCTATTTCCCGCAGGGCCAGCTCGTTGCGGAGATCGATGGAAAAATCGTTGGCGCGATCTGCAGCCTGATCGTCGATATGGGCGACGACCCCTTGCGCCCCCACACCTACGCGGGCATCACCGATGGCGGATATTTTCACAACCACAACCCACAGGGCGACACCCTTTACGGCGCGGATGTCTATGTGGACCCCGATGCGCGCGGCCAGGGCGCGGGCGCCGCGCTCTATGAAGGCCGCCGCCGCCTCTGCCAACACCTGAACCTGCGCCGGATTCTGGCCGGTGGCCGCTTGTGGAACTACAGCGAGCACGCCGATAAAATGTCGCCCGACGAATATGCCCGGCTCGTCGTCGAAGGCGAGCTGAAGGACCTCGTGCTCAGCTTTCAACTCCGCGAGGGCTTTGTGCTGCGGGATATTTTACACAATTACCTGCCCGACCCCAACAGCCTCAACAACGCCAGCCTCATCGAATGGCTCAACCCGGACTATGACCCGCCCGAAGAAGGCCAGAGCAGCAAAGTCCGCGTTTCCGCAGTGCAATACAAGGTGCGCGGCGTAAAAGATTTTGCCGACTTTGCCGCGCAAACAGAGTATTTTATCGAAACAGCGGCCGACTACAGTAGCGAGTTTGTGCTGTTTCCCGAATTTTTCTCGGTGCAACTGCTCTCAACGATGCCAAACCTCGCCGCCCTGGAGGGCATTCGCCGCCTATCGGAAATTACCGATAAGTTTGTCGAGCTCATGTCGGGCCTCGCGCGTAAATACGGCTGCTACCTCATTGCCGGCAGCCACCCGATCCCAGCTAGCGACGGCAGCGATAAAATCTATAACAAGAGCCTCGTTTTCTCGCCCGACGGCGAATACATCGCCCAGCCAAAGCTCCACATCACCCCGGCTGAGCGCAAATACTGGGGCATCTCCGGCGGCAGCGAGCTCTACGTGGTCGATACGCCCAAGTGCAAAATCGGCGTGCAAATCTGCTACGATATCGAATTCCCCGAGGCCACGCGCTACTTGGCTGACCAGGGCTGCGAAATTATTTTCGTCCCCTATTGCACCGATAACCGCCAGGGCCATCTTCGCGTAAAATACTGCGCGCAGGCCCGTGCGATCGAAAACCAGATCTACGTCGTCACCGCCGGAATCATTGGCAATCTGCCCAGTGTGCCCGCGATGGACGTCCATTACGGCCAGGCCGCGGTTTACACACCCAGCGATTTCGAGTTCGCCCGCGACGGCATTCAGGCCATCGCCGATAGTAACGTGGAAACCCTGCTCATTACCGACCTCGACATTTCGGACCTCCACCGCGCCCGCAACAGCGGTGCCGTCCGCCCGCGCTTCGACCGCCGCACGGATTTGTTTGAAATCCGCGCCAAGCTCAAGAACGCCCCCGCCCCACACGCCGACGCCACGAAATCCGTCCCACTGGAACTGCCGAAGTAAATTCCTCCGGCCACCATGCGCGGCAGCCAATTGAGTTGCCGCGCTACTGCGGGAACTGCGAACCGTAATCGCCAGGTAAGCGGCCGTCGCCGTCGTTGCCACCACCTAGCTGCCCAGGCGGGCGATTCGGGTCGATACCGGTGTCGGCGGGGCGTCCGCCGCCCATGGCACCACGACCCGGCTGAGTTTCCCAGCGGTCCTCGTAGTCGACCTGCGCCATGTGGCGCGCCACTTGGCCGTCCAGGTAAAGCGTGCGCGTTGGGAACGCCACCGACAGGCCACGCTTGTGGATGGCGCGCATGATCTTACAGTTCACTCGCTGGCGCACGTCCATGTATTCCAGCCACTTCGTCGACAGGGTGAAGTAGTAAACCAGGATGTCCAACGAGCTACTGCCGAAGTCGGTAAAATTGACCAAAATAAACTCCTGGTTGACGCCCTCATCGTTGCCAAGAATCTGCCGAATGTCCTGCACCAGCGCCTCCATATCCTCCGCGGTCGCCTCGTAGGTGATGCCGATCACCTGCTTCACGCGGCGCTTGGGCATGCGCGTCCAGTTGTTAATATATTCGTTGGCCAGGACGCCGTTCGGGATGGAAATGACGGTTTTCGGCCAAGTGCGCACTTTGGTCGAACGCAGGCCAATTTCTTCCACATCGCCGTCTACTTTGTCACCCACCATAATCCAGTCGCCCACTTTAAACGGTCGGTCGAGCATGATCATGAACGTGCCAAACAGGTTCTTAATCGTGTCCTGCGAGGCAAAGGCAATCGCCGCACCGCCCAAGCCGAGGGTGGCCAGAATGCCACCGACGTTATAGCCCAAATTATCGATCACCAGCAGCACGCCCACGATCACGATAAAGATTTTCAGCGACTTATTAATCGTCGGCACGAAGCCATGGAGCGCTGAGTTGCGCGCGGCCAGTTGATTGCTGAATATGTTAGTAAAGATGTCTGTGGCGCGCAGCATACCCCACACTGCGAGCACCATCGTGAGCCCACGGAATAGATCGCCCACCAGCCCCTCGAGCATCGAGCTCAGCGGCAGCGCCAAAATCGCCAAATAAATACCGAGCGCAAGCAGGAAAAGAGAGAACGGCTTTTCAAGGACTTTCAGCAGTTCGTCGTCGTGCTCGAAGGCAGTCTTGCGCGCCATCGCCTGCAAACGCTTGAAAAAGACGCGTGTCAGGAAGTTGCGCATCATCATGGCCACGAGCAAAATGAAGAAACTCAGTGCGAGATCCTTCATGCGGAAACTGCCGATCTTAAAATTCAGAAACGTAGAAATCTCGGAGCGGAAGCCCGTGGCATCCACCGCATCATGGGCGATATCGAGCACCGACGTGCGCAGCGAGTCTCCGAGGTCCGAGGCGGTCTCACCCACCAGCGTCGCGGCCTCGTCGACTGGCGTGGGATGCTGTGCCTCGGTTGACTCCTTGGTAGCCGCGGCCTCGGCTGGGGCGGGCTTCTCATCGGCAGAATCTGCCGGAGCCGACTCCTGCTTAGCCTCAAGCTCCCGAGCAACGGTTGTCTCCTGAGCGGGGGCAACGACAGAAAACCAGGCGATGGCCGTGGCGACCAGCAGCACAAAGCTGAACAATTTTCGCATGCGCTTTGTTAGCAGACCCCGACCGATTAATACAAGCCGCAGTTTACGACATTTCTCCGCAGCCCGCACCACGCCTGGCATTTATTTGGTTGGCAATGTGGCCACGAGCCCAACAATAGCGGCATGTCCGTAATCGTTGCCGTGGAAAAAGGAAACCGAGTCGCCATCGCGGCGGATTCACTCTTCACCGCTGGCAGCATGCGGGTGCCACCCGAGCACAAGGTGAACCACCACAAGCTCTACAAATGGGGCCCATGCTGGCTGGGGCTGATCGGCTGGGGCGCGCTGGGCAACATCGCCGAAACCCTTATCCGCGATTACCCTGACGCCATGGACGACTATTCGCGCCAGGGAATTTTTGACACCCTTCGCGGCCTGCACACCATTTTGCGTGACGACTTCTTCCTCGAAACGCATGAGGACAAAAGCCAGCCGGTGGAGTCCTCGCAACTCGACGGCCTACTCATCACACCGAAGGGCATCATCGGGATCAGCAGCTACCGCAACGTCAATGAATACAGCCGCTACTGGGCGATCGGCGCTGGCCGCGAATACGCGCTCGGCGCGATGCACGCATGCTATGATCGCCTGAAAGACCCGGCCTCGATTGCCAAACACGGCGTGGAGGCAGCCATCCAATTCGACGATTCCTGCGGTGCCCCGGTGCAAATGCACACCATGCGGCTGAAGCACTGAAGTCGGTTTGCCTTAAGTTCCGTTTACTTCCCGGAGGGCAACACTCCGTTGTTGCCACCACTCGCCGCGAAGGTCGGATTCACGGAGTTTGGACAATGGCGGAATGTAGGGCTCGCGCTCGCGCGACGCAGCATCCTGCTGGTAGGCGGTGAGGCAAAGGCGGCATCGCGCGAGCGCGAGCCCTACATTCCGACGTTGATCGGTTCCGCTCATTGAGGGAACGGCGTTGTCGGTTACATGGGGTGGCAACGACAGAGCGTTGCCCTCCGGTTCAGCTTAACCGCTACGAACCAGCCAACCGACGGGCACTCTCACTTACTCTGCGCTACAAAGCAAAAGTCCAACCCGATCGGGTAATGATCACTGCCGAGATCGGGACCCGTCCATTGCGTTATCGGACCAAGGCCATTGGACAGGAAAAAGTGGTCGATGGGGATCCACAGTAGCGGATTGCGCGTGGGCCAAGTGCGACGCGGCAAAAAACTCGTTACCACCGGATGCAATTCACTTTGCGATACAAAGTCTCGGTAAAACGGCGACCAGGGGGTGGTATTCATATCCCCCATGACAAGCATGGGCGCACGGTCAGCATTTGCTTGGGCAAACTCCGCAATCGAGGCCAGCGCGTTACTGCGGTAATTCCATGAGCGCTCATTGGTCGGCGAGAGCGGGTGTATCAGCAGCACGATCAGCGGACCGTCAGGCGTCATGACTTCCATTGGCACTGAACCCACGCCCGCATAGCCCAGCGCTGCGCCCTGCGCGGTGGGTGGATACTTCGAGAGCACGATGGCTCCGTAACGCCCGCCCCACATCTGCTTGCGCTGGTAGGGGAAGATGTCTTCGAGCGCATCCAGGTCGTCCTCCCACTCGGCGGTGATTTCGATCAAAGCAACGAAGTCCGGCTCCTGCTGGCGAATCCACGCAACGGTGCGGTCCACCTGATTGTTGCCGGTATAGACATTGGCACTGATCGCGCGATAGACCCGCGGCTCCGGGTCGACACTTTGCGGTGCAAAGTTAAATACCTCCACGCCATTCCACAGCAGCAATGCAAGCCCGAGAAAAAAGATCACGCGGAAGCTGCGCCAGGCGGCAATCACGCACAAGATGAGTGCGCCAAGGTAATACTGCATCTTGAAGTTCGACAATATGTCCAACTGCCACTCATCGCGGCCCCAGTAGCCCGCAGCGCTGACAACGAGGATCACCAACCAAAGGAAGATCAGCGCCACACGCTCCACATTGCGCCAACTAAGGATCGGCCGTCGCGCACGATTGTGCTGGCTAGCCATGGCGCAACGCCCTCCCCCCGGCCTCCGGGAAAAAGCTTGCCGCAGCGGTCGACCCGCCAAGGCTATTGCCCATGATTCGCGCTTGTTTCATCGCAATGGGTTTATTCATGACGTTGACCGGGTGTCAAACCATGCCGTCAGCAGATTTACCCAGCAGCGGTCTGGTCTACCATTTCGTAGCCGTATGGCTGAAGAACCCCGACGACACCAGCGCCCGCGAACGCATCGCCGCGCAAACCGAGGCCTGGCGCGACTTCCCGGGCGTCGTCGATGTGGCCTATGGCGACGGTTTGGCCGGCGAGCGCAAGATCGTGCAGGACTACGACTACGGCGTGCTCCTCATTTTCGAGAGCGAGGCCGCCCTGCGCCACTACGAACAAGACCCCGAACACCAACGCGCAATCAAAGAAGTACTGGCCCCGCTGGCGGCCAAAGTGCAGGTGTTTGATTTCGTGGTACCCGAGGGAACCACGAGCGGCTTGGGCCGGTCTGAATTACGCAAACGCCAGTATCGGCACTACGCAGTTTTCGCCAACGATTGATTTCACCCAACCGCGAAGGCCGATCAGCACTGGCAATTTCTACTTGCTTTTACAAAGTAACTTTGCCATACAAAGAGAATGTCTTTCGGCCTGCACCATGCACTGCGTGAAGTGCGCGAACTCAAGCGCCACATCCTGACGAAGCAGCGCTTTAAGGGGTATTCTGGCCGGGCGCGCGCCCTGGGAGGCTGCACTGCGCTCGCGGCGGCGCTGGCAATTCACCGCGGCTATGCCCCGGCAGACTTGGCCAGCCTACTCGTTGCCTGGGGCATCGTCCTGGCGGTTAGCTTGGTTCTGAATTATGGCGCGCTGGTTTACTGGTTCCTCTACGATGAGGAAGTCGGTCGCGATTGGCAGAGCCTTAAGCCCGCACTGGAAGTCGTGCCCGCCTTTGCGGTGGGCGCGGTGGCGTCCTTTGCCTGCATCCGCATGGGTGCCGTGGCGCTGCTCCCCGGCCTGTGGATGTGCCTCTACGGCCTGGGTAATCTAGCCTCACGCCACGTGCTACCACGTAAAATCAGCTGGGTCGGTGCGTGGTATATTGCCGCAGGTGCCGTTTGCCTCCTCTGGCCGCAGTGGGCGTGGAGCCAGCCGCTGGTGATGGGCTCGGTATTTTTCATCGGAGAGTGGCTAGGTGGCCTTGTTTTACACTACGACGAGGCCGAAGGCCGCACCATCTGGAGCTTTTTTGGGCTCCCCAACCTGTCCCAAAGTTATGAATAAGAAATCGGACAATCCCTACGAAAACCTGGAACGCATCTTCCACGAGCCCAAGCGCCTAGCCATGATCGCCGCCATTGCGGAGTCGGAAGCAGGCCTGAGCTTTAGCGAAATCAAGGAAGCCTGCGAGCTGACGGATGGCAACCTGAACCGCCACCTCAAGCTGCTCGAGGAGGAAAAGATCGTCATCGCGAAGAAAGCCGTCAGTGGCAACCGCGCCCGCACCATTGTGCGCCTGTCCGCCGCTGGCCGCCGCAAGTTCGTGAAGTATCTGGAGGCGTTGGAGCTGGCGCTCACGCAGGCCGCGCAATCAATGGGCTCGAAGTCCAAATCAAAGGCCAGCGTGCTCAAGGGCGTCACCGCCTAGTTTTCGGCAACGTTTTTTCAGCAAGCCTGTTGGCCATGTGCCGACAGGCTTTTTTATGTTTATAGCGCGTTGGCCGACCGGAGTTTTTCCATCAGCTCCACCGCCGCCGCTGAGCGATTCAGAATGTAGAGGTGTACGCCGGGCGCTCCCTTGTCCAGCAGTTCACGGATCTGCTTGAAGGCCCATTCGACGCCGACCGCCTGTGAGGCCACCTCGTCGTCTTTGACCAGCTCCAACTTGCCGAGCAATTCACGCGGCACGTCGGCTCCGCAGAAGTTGCAGAAGCGCTTCACTTGGTCGAACGACAGCGCCGGCATCACGCCCGGCAAAACCGGGATTTCGATGCCCAAGGCGCGGCAATTGTCGACAAACTTGAAATACAGCTCGTTGCGGAAGAAGAGCTGCGTGGTGATGAAGTCTGCCCCCGCATCGGCCTTGATTTTCAAGTTGGCCAAGTCGGCTTGCAGGTCCGACGCCTCGGGATGCTTCTCCGGGTAACCGCCCACACCAAGGCAGAAGTCCGGAAAACGCTCTTTAATAAACGCCACCAGATCCGACGCATAGGCCAGGCCCTCGGGGTGTGGTTTAAAGTCCGTCTGGCCCTTGGGCGGGTCACCGCGCAGGGTCATGATGTTGTGGAAATCACTCTTCTGGAAGCGCTCCAGGATGCCCACGAGGTCGTCCTTGGAGTGGCCGACGCAGGTCAGGTGCGGCATGACCTCGTAGTCAAACAGGTCGCGTAGCAACTCACCGTATTCGATGGTGCGCTCACGGGTGGAGCCACCGGCACCGTAGGTGATGGACACGAAATCCGGATTATAAGCCTTCAGCGAGTGGGCGGTGCGCAGGATCTGGCGCGCGCCTTCTTCAGTCTTGGCGGGAAAAAACTCGACGGAGAACACTTTGCGGCCGTCTGCGAACTTGGAAATAATCTTACGAGGCATAACGCATCAATTTATTTTGATATGTTGATGGGAAATATTTCTGCGTCAATGATTATTCAGAAAAACCCAACGAATGCGGCAAAAAAACAGAGCCACTCCACGAGGAATGGCTCTGCTGTAGTAAATTTACTCGCTGCAATTTGCCCAATGGGCAAATAACTGGATGCGACTGCAGGTTGCCTAGCGGAGGCGGACGAGGAGATCCTTGGCTTCGACTTGGTCACCAGCCTTGATGGTCAGCTCGTCGACAACGCCATCGCAGGGCGCGTAAACGGTGCTTTGCATCTTCATGGCTTCGAGGACGACGAGCTTGTCGCCCTTCTTCACCTTGTTACCCACGCTAACGGATACGCTGGAGATCATTGCCGGAATCGGCGCGCCCACCTGCTTTTCGTCACCCGCATCGACTTGGGGACGCTTCTGAGCCTCGGAGGCGATGGACTTGTCCCGCACCACGCATTCGCGGGCACGGCCATTCATCTCGAAGGTCAGCGTGCGGAAGCCTTCCTCGTTGGGCTCACCGATGGTGATCAGCTTCACGAACAGCGTTTTGCCCTCTTCGATCTCGACGGAAATTTCCTCGCCGGTCTTGAGGCCGTAGAAGAACGCCGGAGTCGGCAGTACCCGGGCGTGGCCATACTCCTTGACGAAATCCACGAGCTGCTTGTAGACGTCGGGATACATCAGGTAGCTGTAAAGGTCGTCCGTATTCGCCTCGCGGCCGCGCATCTTGGTGACCTTGGCCATCGTCTCGTCGAGGTCGATTTTTTCGGCGTAGCTGCCGGGCCGTCCCTTGCGCGGCTTCTTGTCGCCGAGGACCGTTTTCACGACCTTCTTCGGGAAACCGCCCTTGGGCTGGCCGAGGCCGCCGCCGAGCATATCGATGACCGACGCTGGGAATGGCTGGCTGCCGGGCTCGAGGTTGCAAAGGTCCCTTGGCTCGATGCCACGGGTGAGCAGGAAGATCGCCATATCGCCGACCACCTTGGAGCTCGGCGTGACCTTGACGATGTCACCAAAGAGCTCGTTGACCTCCTCATAGTAGCGGACCACCTCCGGCCAGCGTGCGCCCAGACCGAGGGCCGACGCTTGCTCGCGCAGATTGGTGTATTGGCCGCCAGGCATTTCGTGCGAGTAGACCTCGGCGCTGCCAAACTTGGGCGACGTGTCGAACGGCCCGTAATATTGACGCACGGCCTCCCAGTAGATGGACAGCTCGTTGAGGAAAGTCTGGTCGAGCCCCGTGTCGCGAGGCGAACCGGCGAGCGCGTAAACGATCGAGTTCAGGTTCGGCTGCGCGGTGAGGCCGGACAGCGAGGAAATCGCGAGGTCCACCACGTCGACCCCTGCCTCGGCGGCCTTGATGATCGAGGCGCTGGCGATGCCGCTGGAGTCGTGCGTATGGAAGTGGATCGGCACGCCGACCTCCTGCTTCAGCGTCTTGACGAGCTTCTCGGCGGCCATCGGGTGGCACAGGCCGGACATATCCTTGATCGCGATAATATGCGCGCCCATCTTTTCCAGCTCCTTCGCCAGATCGACGTAGTATTTCAGGTCATACTTGTCGCGCTTGGCGTCGAGGATGTTACCCGTGTAGCACAAGGTGCCTTCGCAAACGCCGTGCGTTTGGCCGGCCACGGTTTCCATGGCGACCTTCAGGTTCGGCAAATAATTCAGCGAGTCGAAGATACGGAAAATGTCCATGCCCGCCTCGGCCGAGTGCTTGATGAAGCCTTTAATGACGTTGTCCGGATAGGCGGCGTAACCCACGGCGTTCGACCCCCGGAAGAGCATCTGGAAACAGATGTTCGGGATTTTTTCGCGGAGCTTGCGCAGGCGCTTGAACGGGCCCTCTTTCAGGAAGCGCATCGAGGTGTCAAACGTCGCCCCACCCCACATTTCCATGGAGTAAAGCTGCGGTGCGCGGTGAGCCATGGCCCCGGCGACCTGCATCATGTCGTAGGTGCGCACGCGGGCGGCGAGCAAGCTCTGGTGGGCGTCGCGGAAGGTAGTGTCGGTGATTAGCAGTTGCTTCTGCTTAGTCGTCCACTCGGCAAACTTCGTGGCACCGTGCTTGAGCAAGTAGTCGCGCGTGCCGGACGGGACGGCCTCCTTGTGGTCGTATTCCGGGACGATAACGGGGAGGTCCATTTTGGGCACCGGACGGCCTTTGACCTGGTCGTTGCCGTTGACGATCGTGTCGCCGAGGAACTTGAGCAGCTTCGTGGCGCGGTCCTTGCGCGGCTTGAACTGGAACAGCTCCGGCGAGGTGTCGATCATGGTCGTCGTCGCCATGCCGGAAACGAAGTCCGGGTGGTTCACGACGTTTTCGATGAACGGAATGTTCGTCTTCACGCCGCGGATACGCATCTCCTGCAGGGCGCGCAGCATGCGGCGGCAAGCGATGTCGAAGCTTGAGGCGGACGCCGTCAGCTTAACGAGGAGCGAGTCGTAAAACGGCGTGATGACCGAGCCGGTGTCGCCCATGGCGCCATCGAGGCGGATGCCAAAACCGGCCGCCGAGCGGTAGTTAACGATCTTGCCGTAGTCGGGCGCGAAATTCTTTTCCGGGTCCTCGGTCGTGATGCGGGCCTGCATGGCAAAGCCGTTGCGCGGCACGTCTTCTTGCTTGGGCAGCGCCAGCTCGGGGTCGGTCAGCTTTTTGCCCTGCGCGATGAGGATCTGCGAGCGGACGATGTCGATGCCGGTGATGACTTCCGTGACGGTGTGCTCCACCTGCACGCGGGGGTTCATCTCGATAAAGAACCACTCGTCGGTGTCGAGGTCGTAGAGGAACTCGACGGTGCCGGCGTTCTCGTAATTTACAGCCTTGGCGACCTTGACCGCGGCGTCACAAAGCGCGATACGGGTCTCGTCCGGGAGGTTGATCGACGGTGCCACTTCAACCACCTTCTGGTGGCGGCGCTGCACCGAGCAATCGCGCTCGTGCAGGTGCATGACGTTGCCATGCTTGTCGCCGAGGATCTGCACTTCGATGTGTTTGGCGCGACCCACGTAGCGCTCCAGGAAAACGGCGGGGTTGCCGAATGCGGTCTGGGCTTCGTTCTGCGCTTCCTGCAAAAGGTTTTCGAGATCTTCCTCTTTCTTGACGACACGCATGCCGCGACCGCCGCCGCCGAAGGCCGCCTTAATGATCAGCGGGAAGCCAACTTTCTTCGCGGCCGCCTTGGCCTTCTTGGGGTCCTTGATCGGGTCCTTCGTGCCGGGGAGCGTGGGCACTTTGGCCATCTCGGCAATTTTTCGGGCCTCGGTTTTGTCGCCCATGCGCTCGAGCATTTCGGGCTGCGGACCAACGAACACCAAACCGGCATCCGCGCAGGCGCGGGCAAAGTGAGCGTTCTCCGAAAGGAAGCCGTAGCCGGGGTGGACATACTTAACTCCCTTCTCAACCGCCATCGAGATGATGCTCTCTATATCAAGATAGGCGGCAACGGGGCCCTTTCCCACCCCAACCTTGTAAGACTCATCAGCCTTAAATCGATGAACCCCAAAGCGGTCTTCATCGGCGTAAATGGCAACGGTGCGCAACCCGAGTTCGGTCGCGCTGCGCATAATGCGCACGGCAATTTCACTGCGGTTGGCAGCAAGCAACTTATCCATACCGTAGAGAGACTAATAGCAGAGCCGCGAAGTCAAGGTTTAGTGGTTAGACATATAGCCTATGCAGGCATGATCGGTGTCCTTGCCAACTGCGCAACATATCGTGTTTGACGCTATAACTTCGACCACCTTGGCCTATCGGCCATTCGCCGCCAATAAGCGTCAACGCAATTTCAATATTCAAAAGCCGCATACTCCAGACGGAGCATGCGGCTTTTCTTTCAGTCAGTAAAAATTGTTAAAACTAGCTTTGTTGGCGACGACGGCGCATCCAAACCAAGGCCAGCCCTGTCATGGCGAGGAACCAAATCGTCTCCGGCTCAGGCACCTGGGTGACGGTTAAATCCAACGACGTTGCGTTGAGCGTCAGGAAGCCCTCGAAGCCATCCGGCACATCGCCAAAGATAAAATTGTCTTCATCGAAACCGCTGCTGGAGCCGAATTCAAAGAGCGTGTAAGTGGTCTCGGTCAGCCCGCCCGAATCGGAGATATTCAAAACGGCCGAGGTGATCGGACCACCGGCGAAAACCATGCTGCCTTCGATATCGACGAGGTCAGAGCTGGTGCCCAGTTCGAAGTCAAACTGCGTGTCGGCATCGAAATTCAGGTCGCCAGCTACTTGGATCGTGCCGGGGCTGTTGCCGGGAGAAAGCGTCGCACCGCTGTTCAGCGTAAGCGCGGCGAACTGGCCATTGCCCCCCAAGGTTGCATCGGCCAAAACCGTGGTCAGCGTGCTTTGATCCTCGCCGTTGATGATCACCACGCCACCGGAAATTTCACTGCTTTCAAAGTTGGAAATGATGCCCGCATAAGTCAGCGGCTCATTGATGCCAGAGGACAAATCGATCGAGTCCGTGCCGGTGCCACCGTCGATGTTTCCGGTGACGGAGCCGCCAATCAGGTTAACGGTGTCATTGCCGCCTTCGGTCTGGATCGCGATGCCGTTGTTACCCTGGATCGTGCCGTAATTATTGATCGTGTCATTGCCGCCACCGGTCTGGATCGCGCCGCCGGTCCCCACGCCATTGCCTTGGATCGTGCCCGTGGCGCTGTTGGCGATCTCGTCGTCAAACTCGCCCACAAACTTAATCGCGTAGCTGGACACACCGCGGATCGAGCCCGCGTTGTTAATAGTGGTCGTAGCCACGCCTGAGCCACCCATGCCGTCATCGATCAAAATGCCTCGCCCTTCACGGGAGAGATTGCCCGTAGCCGCCTGGCCATAAATATCGCCGCCTTCCATGTTGTGGATGATGCCGCCGCCAGCCGCAACACCCTCGGCATTGTTGGGGTTGCCGCCGCTGTCGTTGCCATCAGCGCCCAAACCGGCAATGGTGCCATAGTTGGTCAAGTTGAGCACGCCGTCGACATCCACGCCATCGCCGTCGCCCGTGGTGACACCGGAGAGCGAGCTGACGCGGCCTTCGATCGTGCCGCGATTGGTGACCGTGGCACCGGAGGTGGTGGTGAGCCCGTCGATATTCACGCCTGAGCCGTTAAGCCCGGTGATAAGGCCGCCGACTTCGTTGTTCACCTCAATCGTGTAAGTGTCGGCACCCCCCGTTACGCCATGGCGGCCTTGAATCGTGCCACTATTGGTCACTGTAACCCCGGTCGCTTCACCAAGGCTGATGCCGTCATCCGACTGCAGCTCCGTGCCGTTGACGACTGCGGTCGCCTGAATGTAGGCACCACTTTGGTTGATGACAAAGCTGTTGTCGCCGACGCGAATGGTGTCGCCGTTGGTGCTCTCGATGTTGCCAAAATTATTAATGGTCATGGTGCCACCGGCTTCGATTGCACGGTCAGCCTGCGAGCGGATCACCCCGTTATTCAGGATTTGGCCGCCACCTCCGACCAGCACGGCGACGTTGCCGGAGGCGTCAATCGTTCCGCCAACCATATTATTGAGGTCAAAATTCGTGCCGATGTAGCTATCAAAATCGATAGCCTGCCCGCTGCCCAAGGTCGTGATCGTGCCGGCGTTGTCCAAGTCGATACTCGGGTTGCCAGTGCCGGCATTCCACTGAATGGCGTCCGCGTCACTCGTCTGGATAAACGCACCGGAATGGTTAACCAGATTAAAAGTATTCGGCAGCGTATTAATACGCACCGCGCGACCCGTGCCATTTTGCAGAAGGAAGTTACCGTTGATCAGCGTGCTGTCGCCAGTAACCGTGACGGCGACACTACTCCCGCTGACCGTTAATACGCCGGAGCTGGTAATCTCGCCCGTGCCCGAGCTGAGCGTCTGCGGCGAGCTGCTGGCACCGTTGATCGGGTTTGGCCCCGGCGCAAACTGTGCATGCGCCAATGGCAGTGTGAGTGACGAAATGATGAGAGCAGTGGAAGTAGGCTTGGATAGCATAAGAACTTCTACTGTTAATAGACTCAGACTGGATATCAATAGTAGAGTCTAAAGAATCTAGTTACAATTATGTGAAATCTGCGGACCTTAAAACGTGATTGGCATTCGCGGCCTGACTATCTTCAATCAACGCCCATGCATTCCCCCAACATAGTTTTCGTTATCTGTGACGACCTCGGCATCAATGACCTGCACTGCGATGGCCGCGAGGATCACAACACTCCGCGCCTCGACGCCCTCGCCGCCGAGGGGACGCGCTTCACCTCGGCCTATGCCTCGCAGGCGATTTGTTCGGCCTCACGCGCGGGCTTGCTAACGGGTTTTAATCCCGCGCGCCTGCACATTACCACGTTCCTGCCCGGTCGCCCCGATGGCCCGGCCCAGCGCGTCCTCCATCCGGAAATCGAGATGAGCATCCCCACCTCGATCAAGACGCTGCCCCGCTATTTCAAAGAAGCCGGCTACACCACCGGACTTATCGGGAAGTGGCATGTGGGCAATGAGCCCGGCCCCGAAGAGCATGGCTTCGACTACGTCTACCGGCCCTCCGACGGCAAGAGCACCGAGCCTTCCGAGACCGAAGGCGGCAAGGCCGAATACGAACTAACCCACAAGGCCATCGAATTCATCGAGGCTAATCAGGACAAGCCCTTCATCGCGTATCTCGGCCACTACACGCCGCACATTCCCTACACCGCCAAGCCCAGCCTTATCGAGAAAAACAAGGACGCCTTCGAGCCCGTTTATGCCGGCCTAATCGAAGAGCTCGACAACAGCATGGGCGTCTTGCTCGACAAGATTGACGAGCTCGGCCTGGCCGATAACACCATCGTCGTTTTTACCTCGGACAACGGTGGCCTCCACGTCCCCGAGGGCGGGCATCAACGCGTTACCCACAACACGCCGTTTCGCGCTGGCAAGGGCTACGTTTACGAAGGCGGCCAACGCGTGCCGCTCATCGTCCGCTGGCCAAAGAGCATCCCCGCTGGCCGGGTGATCGATACACCGGTCAACAACGTGGACTGGATTCCGACGCTGCTGGAGCTAATTGGTGCCGAGGCCCCCACGAACCTCGACGGTGCCAGCTTTGCCCGCGGCCTGCTCGGCGGGGAAATTATCGAGCGCCCGCTGTTCTGGCATTTTCCGCATTACACCAACCAGGGCGGCCGCCCCTGCGGCGCGATGCGCGATGGCGACTGGCTACTCGTCGAACGCTACGACGTCGAGACCGCCGAGCTCTACAACCTCGCCGCCGACATCAGTGAACGCGAAGACCTCGCCGCCGAAAACCCGCAGCAGCTCGCCGCCATGCAAGCAGCTCTCGATACGTGGCGACAAGAAATCGGCGCGCAATACAACACGCCGAACCCCGACTGCAATGAGGAACTTTTCCGCAAGCTCTACGTCGACACCGACCCCAGCCAGTTCGACCCGCTCAATGCCACCGACGAGCAATGGGCCGAGATCCAGCAGTGGTCCAAAGACATGCTCCAAGCCCGTGGGAAGTAGACAAATTTAAAAGTTCCTTGAGCCCCAGGGAGGTCTGCCATTTAGTTACAATGGATGCACCCCTTAGACTACACCATCGTCGCGGCTTATTTGGTCGGCCTGCTCGGCATGGGCTTCTACCTCGCGCGCAAGGCCAGCCAAAGCGCGGATGACTACTTCCTCGGGGGGCGCAAGATGCCGTGGTGGGCGCTCGGGGCCTCCGGCATGTCGAGTAATCTCGACGCCGCCGGCACGATGACCATCGTCACGCTGATCTACCTGTTCGGCCTGCACGGCTTTTTTATCGAGATGCGCGGTGGCGTCGTTTTGCCCATTGCCGTCTTTCTGGCGTTCATGGGAAAATGGCACCAGCGCTCGCAAGTGATGACCACCGCCGAGTGGATGGAGCTACGCTTTGGCGCTGGTTGGGAGGGTAAGCTCGCGCGCCTGCTCGCCGCCCTGACCTATCTGATCATCACCGTCGGCATGGTCGTGTTTTTCATTGCGGCAGCGGGTAAATTCCTCGCGGTGTTCCTACCCTTCGAACCCGCGACCTGCTCCGTTGCGATGGCTATTATCGCACTGGTGTATACCATGGTCTCTGGTCTGTACGGCGTAGTCTGGACGGATGTATTTCAGGCTTTCCTCATTGGCGCGGCGGCGATCTATGTTTCCCTTCGCGCATGGCTTCTGGTCGATCCCGAGCTACTCGCCGCTTGGCCGGGCGCGGACTACAACACCGTCTTCCCCAGGCTTGGCAGCGCCGTGGGCGACTACGAAATCTTTGGCCTGTTCCTGCTCGGCTGGTTGGGCAAAGGGCTCATGGAGGGGCTCGGCGGCTCGGGTGGCTCCGCCTACATGGCGCAGCGCTTTTACGCCGCGCCGGACGAGCGCGCCTGCTCGCGCATCGCCATGCTCTGGGCGGTGTTGTTTGCCTTTCGCTGGCCGATGGTGCTGGGCTTTGCCGTGCTGGCCATCCACTTGGGCATCGGGCAGGATGACCCCGAGCGCATTCTTCCCCTGGTGCTCCAATCAGAGTTTTTTCCCGCCGGCATTCGCGGCATTGTCGTAGCGGCGATCTTTGCCGCATCGATGTCTACCTTCGACAGCACGATCAACGCGGGTGCATCCTACGTCGTCAAAGATGTATTCCAGTTGGCCAAGCCACAGGCTTCGCAACGCGCCCAAGTCATTGCGGGTTATGTGGCCTCGATTGGCATTGTTGCCGCTGGTCTTGTACTGGCGCTGCTAACGGTGGAGTCCGTCGTCGATGTGTGGGTAACGATCGTCATCCAGCTCTTCCCTGCCTTCCTTGTGCCGTTCACGCTGCGTTGGTATTGGAGCCGCTTCAACGGGCTCGGATTCGCACTGGGGATAGTCTTCGGCTTCGGCGCGTCGTTCTCGTTGGTCTTTGTCGACCTGGGCCTAAACGAGCTTCAAATTCTGCTGAGCGTGATGGGGGTGTCGGCCATCGGTTGCTTGCTGGGAACATTTCTCTCGTCCCCAACCTCCCGGGTAGTGCAGGAAAATTTCTACCGCCAGATTCGCCCCTTTGGGCTCTGGCCACGTGCTTGGAAAAAGGATGACACCCGCGAGCATCGCCGCGACATGACGAGACTTATCGCTGCCCTGGTTTGGCAGATCGCGACTTTCCTACTACCGATGACGTTCGTGCTCAAGCTATACCCCAGCTTCACCGGACTGTTCGTACTTTGGCTGGCGCTTTTGGTCTACCTGCTTCGCACTGAAGCCACACCAGCCAATGATAACTAGCTGATTTAGACTGGTCCTGATGTGGGATATCACCTTCACTAAGACTCAGCATGCACCGCTACTTTGGCAAACATCTGGACCGCACGACGGCCCGGCACGACCACCGGCATAACTGGCAAAAAATCGCCCGGCAGTGTATCATCATCACCGTGGCCACGGCGCTGCTCGTGCTCGGGGGCCTGCTGCTCAAGGACCAGATGCCGGACATTGAGGCGTGGATCAAAGCACAAGGTCACTGGGCTGGCGCGATATTCATTTTGGTGTTCTGCATTGCAGCACTGTTCTTGGTGCCAGCGAATTTATTCATCTTCATCGCAGGCGTTTTGTTTGGCTTTGGCTGGGGCTATGGTTACACAGCCATCGCGTTGTGCTTCCTGATGCTCGCTCAATTTTGGATCGGCCGCCACTTGCTGAAGGGGCGTATGGAGTCCTTCATGGCGCATCACCCGAAGTTCAACGCGATCGATAAAGCCGTCTCCGAAAAAGGACTACGCGTGGCGTTCCTGCTTCGACTTGGCCCAGTGCCGGTCGGCCCACTAAGCTACATTCTGAGCGTGAGCCGCATCACGTTTCGCACGTATGTCATTGCGTCACTGGGGGCCTTCGTCAGCCCGCTCGCGGTGGTGTATTACGGCAATCTCGCTGGCCACCTGACCAAGCTCGCCACCGGCCAGGAGCACCACAGCGCCGGGCACTACATCGCGATGGGCGGCGGCGCGGTCGTGGCGGTCATTGCAACAGTTTACATCAGCCATGTGGCGCGCGAGGCGTTGAAGGATGCGTAGGCGGTTGGCTTTAGCCATCCGCATTTCAATGCAGCGATGCATGTTGGCTTTACGATACATACCGGCTAAAAAGCACGTGCTTAGCCATAGCAATATGTCGGCCTCTAAAGAGACCGACCTACGTCTAAAAATCCGAATCCTGAAACATATAATACGTCAGGTCGAAATGGCCGGCGAGCGGGGCGCGGTTCGCAAAATTCCACTCCGTAAACCAATCAAAGGTCTGCCAGAAATCGGGTTCATTGCGCAGCGCGCCGTATTTCTTTTTCCACGCGGTCCAGTCGGCAGTCGTCTTTACCGCCTTCAAATGCTGAAGCATCGTCAACGCATCACTCAGCTCTACTTCGACGAGTAAGTTCGGGAAATCGCCGATTACGCTTTTATAAACGCTCATCGTATCGAGCTCGGGTTGGGCGGCACCATTCTCGTCGAAGACCAAGTCGTTAAAGGCATAGGCTCGGTTGGCGACAATCGTATAAACGTGGTCCTGCGCGCCGTCCTTTAAACGCACGTAAGTCAGACTCGGCAGAAACGGCGTGAAGCTCTGGTGCGTTCGCATAGTCAGCCCGGCGACGGCGTTTTCCCAATCGGCGATGCTCTCAATTCTCTCCGGTAAAGTCACCTTATCGCGGGTCTGCGCGGGGTTGAGCGGATCAGGCGGACCGCTCACCTGCTCCCCGAGTCGCGCCTGAATCTGCGCAAGCACGTGGCTGATCGGGTCGGTGTCGTCGCCCTTCACGGCGCTGGGCGCATCCTCACCGGGGAACGGCATGGTAAAGAGGATGTCCTGCCCGATACCCTGCGTCCATTGGTTACGGTAATGCTGGCGCTCGCTCGGTGGCAGCAGCCGCAAAAAGTTGTCTTCGAACTCCTGGCGCAGGTAGCCCATAAAGGTCCACGTGCTGAGCTTTTCCTCGGTGCTGCCCCAGTAAGTGTAGTCCGCGACGAGCGAATAATACAGCCGCTCCAGCCCACTAAAATCGACGAGCCAAAACGTTGGCGGGATGCCGCCCTTACGTCCGTAAACCACGCTGGCGTTAGTCTCGTTGCGCAAGATCGTCAGCCACGCGTTGGGGTTCTTTCGGCCGCCATCCCAGATGTCGGTTATCGCATAGCCATCGGGTTTGTATTGATACAGCACCTGCTTGTAGGCCTGTTCGTAAGCTTCGTTGCCACGCTCGCTGAAACTCATAAAATCCTCCCAATGCTTCATGCCGAGCTCGGGGTTGAGCACCGCCGGATCGCTCTCGGGCTTCACGAAAAAAGCCCAGAAGTAATCCTTGATCGCATACGTCGCGAGGTTGCCCACGCAGACCGGTCCCTGGATCATGCCGCTGACGATGAGCTTGGAATTTTCATAGAGAAACGTCGCGCGTTGCATCGCGGGGATCGCCCGAAAAACTTCAAACGGATTGTGCGAGGCGTAGCCCGGATTAAGCGGCCCGTCGCCGTTCCATTTTTCCGCGAAAAAGATTTCCTCCAAGCGCGCGCGGTCGGCGTCGCCCAGCTCCCAAACGAAGAAGGATTTCTGCGCGCGGGCTTCGGTGATTTTTTGCAGCCGGTAGTAAACTTTCTTCACCTCCTTGCTAACGAACGGATCGTCAAACGGGCGCGAGGTAACGATCTCTTCGATCGGTTGCCCTGGTGGCGTCGCCGAGCGCACCAAGCGGAAATACGCATCCGGCATCGCATCGAAATGATACGTCGCCAAAAACGTGTGTTCGTAAAGGTAACGCGAAACCAGCGGCGAACGTTCGTCATCCTGATTGAGAAATTTTTCCCAAGAATCGATGGTCGACTGCGACGGGATAAAATTCAATGCCGCCTGCGCCTCCGGTGTCGGTCCGGGTGCGCCATCTTTGATCCAATCCGTGAGCACCTGAATCTCCGTCGCGTTGAGCGCGGGCAGCGCAAACGGCATCCCGGCGGCGGGATTATTTTGCAACCAGGTGTCGATTTTGCCGCCGCTCGCGCAGACGTGGTTATTGGCGTTGGCGTGGACATCGGCCACCGGCGCGAGGGCGAAATCACCCTGGTTGTGCGCGTAGCCCGCCATGATCATTTTATAGAGAATGCTGTTCTGCAGGCGCTCGCCCTCGGGCTTGTCTTCTGCGACCACGGAGAAAAAGCCACGCTTGCGCCAAGCCTCGACGGATGGCTCGTCATTGAGCCGCACCGGCCGCTCGGGGAAGAGATGCGTGCCGTCGGGGTTGACCGGCCGCGCACCACGCGCCAGGCCCTCGTAGCAGGTCAGCTTGAGCAGACAAGGCGAGTTCAGGCAACCGTGGCAGGCAATACAGCGCGCATTAAAAATCGGCTGAATCTGTGACAGGTAGCGATCCTGCGCAATCACGGCGGCGGGGTCGGAAATAATCGCATCGCCATAGTTGGGCGAGTCCGCCACGAAGCTATCGAACTTTTTCTGAAAATCGGGTGCCAGATTATACACCGCCACCAGCGCGCCAATCAGCAACACCAGCAGCAGCACCAAGCCTAGAAGAATCTTAACCATCGGATGCCTCATGCCCTCAGCTTGGGAGGGCGCGGGCCGTGGCACAACCCGAAAGCGCGGCGGCGAGCCTTGCTTTTTGGTTTACGCTCACGCACGCGGCGATAGTAGTTGATTGTAAATGAGTGACTTGCCGCCTCCGACCACTTCGCTGAAACCCTCCGACTTGCGGGGCATCCTTGAGTATGTCCCGATGTTCCGCGGGCAAATTTTTGTCGTGGCGATTGACGGCTCCGTGGTCGACGACGACAACTTCGGCAACGTGATTACCGACCTCGCCGTGTTGAAGAGCCTGCACATTCGCATCGTGCTCGTGCACGGCATTGGGCGGCAGCTCAAAAATCTTTCTGCCGAGCGCAACATCCCCATCAGCGACGCCTACGGCAGCGCGCCGACGGACGACGCCACGCTCAAGCTCGCCACCAAAGCCTCGGCTGAGGTCGGTCAAAACGTCGTGCGGCAGCTCACGCGGCATAACCTCAAGTGCGCGCTAACCAACGCCGTCCGCGCGACCGAAGTCGGCGTGATACGCGGCGTCAACCACCTGCATACCGGCAAGGTCGACAAGATCGATTTTAGTCTCGTGCGCGACTTGCTCGACCGCGACATCGTGCCCGTGTTCAGCCCGATTTGCTTCGACCGCGAGGGCGACCCGCTGCGGGTGAATTCCGACCTGATGGCCACTGAGCTCGCTACCGGCATGCAGGCCTCCAAGCTCATTTACCTGACCCCACACGAGGGGCTAATGATCAA
The DNA here is from genome assembly GCF_027257155.1 of Cerasicoccus sp. TK19100. NCBI lineage: Bacteria > Pseudomonadati > Verrucomicrobiota > Opitutia > Puniceicoccales > Cerasicoccaceae > Cerasicoccus > Cerasicoccus fimbriatus. The sequence goes on along the minus strand of NZ_JAPWDU010000007.1, from coordinate 100,874 downwards.
GGGCGTCACCAAGGTCAACGTCCCGTTGGACGAGTTGCAAAAAACGCTCAAGAAAAGCCCGGAAGACGTGGACACGCGCCTCATCAGCAAGGCCCGCGAAGCCTGCGCCGCGCTGGAGGCCGGCGTGTCCCGCGCACATATTTTGGACGGCCGCGTCTTTAGCGGACTGCTCACCGAGATCTTCGACAAGGTCGGCCTCGGCACGATGATTCACGCCAACGCCTACCAACAAATTCGCGAAGCGCGCAAGAAAGACGCGCAGGCGATTTATCAGATTTTGCGCAACGCCGCCAACCGCACCGAGGCCGTCGTCACCCGCACCCGGCAGGATGTGGAAAACCATATCGACGACTACTTCGTTTACGTGGTCGACGAGAGCATCATCGGCTGCTGCGCGCTGCAACCACTCAAAGGCTCGCGCCCCAAGGCCGCCGAACTGGCGGGCGTGCTCGTGCAACCGTTCTATCAGGGCAAAGGTGTCGGCCGCACGTTGACGGAATTTGCGATCTCCGAAGCCAAGCGCCAGGGCTATAAAAAGCTGATCGCGCTCAGCACGCAAAGTGCGCGTTTTTTCGAGGTCGCCGGCTTCGTCGAAGGCAGCCCGTCGGACCTCCCAAAAGTCCGCCGCGAAAAATACGAATCCACCAAGCGCGCCAGCATCGTGCTGGTCAAGGCACTGGACTAAGCACACGTTTTTTGGTAGGGACGTACCGCCTACTGCTCGCGCGCCGTCTTATAATGTCGGGGCACCCGCTTGGTGATCGAGCAGAAGATTTCCCACGGGATGTTGTGGCACCAGTGGGCGAACTCCTCCACCGTGATGCGCGCCAGTTGTGGGCCTTCGCGGTCGGGCTCGCGCAAGTGCGGCGGCAAGGGTTGGGCACCAATCAAAGTCGCCACGTCCCCCGGTGCGGCCTCGGGCAGGTCGGTCACATCGACAATGGTTTGGTCCATCGTCACGCGGCCGAGCACGGGGCAGCGTTGGCCGTGGATCAGCACTTCGGCGCGGTTACTGGCCGTCGTCGGAATGCCATCACCGTAGCCAGCGGTAAGCACCGCCAGCCGACTCCGCCGTCGCAAACGATGCGTCTGCGAATAGCTGATCGGCACGCCGGACGGCAGCTCCTTGATGATGCCCACCCGCGCGTGAAAGCTCAGCACCGGCTCGGGTTTAATGCGGTCCAGCAGTGAGCCGCGATACGGCGCGTGGCCGAACTGCAGCAGCCCCACGCGCACGGCGTTAAAGGGGCTGTCCGGTGAAAGCGTGTCGAGCCCGGCGCTGTTATCCGCGTGAATGAGCAGCTTCTGGTCTGCGAGTTCGGGCAACTTGTCGAGCAGTTGTAGGAAACGTTTGCGCTGCAGCGTGGTGTATTCTGGATCGCTGTCGGCGCTCGAAAAATGGGTAAATACGCCCTCCAGCGCAATATGCTTGGCGGCGATTAATTTCTCAAAAACCGGCCGCGCTTCGGTGTGCCAAACGCCGAGACGACCCATGCCGGTATCGACCTTTAGGTGGACGCGGACTGGGCGTTTGTGCTTGCGCCCCAACTTGTCGAGGCGCTCGATTTCCTCCGCCGTGGAAACGGTCGCAACGAGGTCGTAATGCAGCAGATGCGCCTCCTCTTCGGGGAGCACCGCCCCGAGCACCAGGATCGGCCAACCGGCACCGATCTCGCGCAGCTCGGCGGCTTCGTAAACATTGGCCACGGCAAAGGCGTCGGCTCCGCTTTGCATGAGCCGCGCCACCGTCTGCGGCATGCCATGGCCGTAGGCATCGGCCTTGACCACGGCCACGTAGCGAATATGCGACGGGAGCGCCGCCCGGATTTTCCCCAGGTTTCGCTCCAGTGCGGCCAGGTCGATCTCCGCCCAACAACGTTGCGTCGCGCCATTCATTGGCAGTCAGTCTTGGCGAAATTGAGCATGGGGCAACGTGTATTTTTCACGGCGGAAATTACATCTCGATCTCCGCCCAATCCGGATCATGAGTGACGATTACATCGACCACCAAATAGGGGTACGCTGGCTTGAGCTTATTGAGAATCGCGCGGCGGCAGGCGTCCTGCTCCGCCACGTTTTGCGGCCAGGGCGCGTCCTTCGCGATCACGATAAACAAATGCAGATAGACAAACCGCCCGGCGCGCACCGCCCGGACTTCGCTGCTGAGGTGAGCCTTGTCTTGCAAAAATTCCGCCAGCGTCTGGCGCGCATCGACGAGTAGTTGCGCATCCACATTACGGCCCAAAATCTGCGCCCAATTATGGCGGATGATCTGCACCGGGATCGGGAAGAAGACCAGCGTCAGCACCATCACCGCAAAGGGGTCTGCATAAGGCGTCCAGGCGCTGAAGCGCGAATTCTCCAGCAGGTAAACCACCAACAATGCGACGGCAATCACGGCGCTCAAGATGGTATCGAGCAGCCAGTTTTTCGCGTCCACATCGACAATGGGCGAGCTGCATTGCCGCGCCATTTTCCGCAGATTCAGCGCAAGAAACCCGGCTATCACGGTCGCGGCAATCGCGTAGAAAAACGCCACGCCCGCCTCGATCTCACGGCCACCATGGATCAGCGCCTCGACGGACGACACGAACGCCAACAAGCAGACCAATGCGATCAGCAGGCCTTTGCCCAGGTTGAGCATCGGCTCGTAGTAAACGTAGCCAAACGGGTAGCGGTCATCGGTGGGGCGCAGGATCATTTTGGCGACCTTCAGCGAGAGGAGCGCCACCACGAAATTAATCAGCGAAAACACGCCATCGAGCAGAACGGCATCCGACCGGCTGAACACCGCAAAAATAATCCCGAGAAAGCCCAGCACCAGGTTCCCCCAGATGCTAAAGCGCAGCGCGCGGTGCTCGGCGGCAATGGCTTCGCTAGGCATGGGCCAAGACCGCGGCGTCGATCTGCGGCAGGCAGCCGAAGGGTGCGCGGAAAATTTCGCCCAGGCTGATGCCACCGCCGGATGCTTGCAGGCACAGGTCCGAGTCAAAGGTTTCGGTGTGGGCACTGGCGATATCTTCCCGCCAGGGCACATCGGCCGCAATCGGCTCAAAGGTAGCCGGCGAGACCGTGCACGAGCCAAGGCCGAGCGCCGCAGTGGCCGCTATCTCACTGAGCTGCGCCAACGGCAGGCCATTGCTCAGCGGGCCGCCAATCATCGTCCACTTGCCGATCGGCTCGCGGTCGCGACGCGCGCCCAGCAGGCAGGCGTCGATGATGCCTGGGATGATGCCCCGCTCCGCGCGGAAGACCGTGCCCGCATACCCCCACTCCAGCGCGCGGGCGCAAGCACCGAACTCGTCGTCGGATTCGTCGATGATAATCGCGGGCCGGTCCGGCCACTCGGCAAAAAGCGCCAGCGCAGCGTTGCTCAGCGTATCATCCACGGCAAACGGCTGCTCGATGCAGACGATGCTGCGGGAAAATTTCTTTAGCTCCGGCGTGGACTTAACGCCGTCCCACAGTTCACGCAGCGCACGTGCTTCGGTGAAGGCCGCATTACCCTCCAGGCTGACGGCGTAGCGGCCTTCGATCCGGTCCAGCGATTCTGCCAGCGAAATGATCCGCAACAGATCCGTCGAAGCCTGTCCGGTGAGGCCAAGGCTAAAATTGCGATAGCCTTTCGCCACCGCTTCATCCAGTTGCGCTTGTGGCGCGTCGGGAGCGATCAGCATTTGCAGCGGCATCGAGCCAGTATTGACCGGCATCAACAGATCACTGGGGTGCCGGCCTTTGAGCGGGCGGCAGACTTTGCCCAGTTCGATTTTAAAATCGTTATCGCGCAGACAGGCAGCAAAGGGCTTTTCCGTGCCGCGGCAAAACGCGTCCATGAGCGCGCGCTCAATGATGGCGACGCCAAAGGCCGCGGCCGCTGCGGGCTTGTCGTTGGTTTTCTGCCACGAGGCCAGCGCATCGCGGAGCTGCTGCCAGTAGCTGAAAACCGTTCCCGCGCGCACTTCGGTAGCCATGCGGGCAGCCTGCTCGGCGGCTTGCACGAAGTCATGATCCGCGCTGGGCGGGCGCATCAGCGCACAGCCGCGAACGGCACCGCCCGACCCCAGCGTGAGGGACAAAAAGCAAATCAGGGCAGTGTCATCAGGAGAGTTGAACCGGCGGATGGAGGAGCGACGAACGCGGATCATACAGGGTATCTACGTGCTCACCGCGAAGAGGCCAAGCGCAATCGGTCAGCTTAATTCCACCAGCGGCACGAGCGGCAGGCGGCGATTCAGGCGGCAAATCGCGCAAAACAGCCGAAAACGCCAGCGCAGCCCGGGCCCCATCTGTGTGTGTCCGGCGATAATGGAATTAACCGCCGCAAACAGTTGCAGCGTGTTCGTCGGGCTCATGAAAACCGAGAAGCCATGCGGGTCGTAAAACAGGCTGACGAGCTCGTTCATCACCGCCACGCGATCATTGATCTGCCGCGTGTAGCCCTGCTGTTCAGCCGGGGTCAAGGCACCGCGTTCCCGGGCTTCGTTGATCAGCTTTGCCGCGCTGGAGGCCGAGGAAAGCGCCAAATAAACGCCCGAAGAAAACACCGGATCGAGGAAGCACGCGGAATCCCCCAGTAGCAGCCAATTGTCGCCCGCAAACTGCGATTGGCGGAAGGAATAATCCGCCTCGACGTGGAAATCTCCCAGCGCCTCGGCACCAGCCATCCAGTCGCGCATAAATGGATTAGCCGCCACGGATTCAGCAAAAGCATCCTCCGGGCGCTGCTGCTTGGCCCCCGTCGTGACCAGCCCCACCGAGGTCCGCTCGGCATCCAGTGGTATCGACCAAAACCAGCCCACCGGCACGCGCACGATCGTGATATTGCCCGCCTCGCGACCCGGCCGACGCCGGACGCCGCGAAAGTGGTTAAACACCGCATAGCGCTTCGGCAGATGGTCGAATCCACTACGCTTGAGCCCCAGCGTGCGCGGCAGCACGCCGCCGCGACCGCTGGCGTCGAGCACCCAATGGGCAGTCAGCTCCGAGCCATCACTGAGCGTGGCCCGCCATTGGCCGTTTTCCTGCATCAGGGATTTTACGGCAACGGGTTGGCGCACCTCGCAGCCAGCTTCTTTAGCCCGGTCCAACAGCAGTTGGTCGAACTTCGCGCGCTCGACTTCGTAGGTAAATTCATAACCCGGCACAAAGCCATTAGCAAAGACGTTGTGGACCATCTGCTCGCCGTCCCCGTAGAGAAACTCCGCGCCGTATTTGCGGAGAAAGCCCGCTCCGTCCATCCGGTCCCACACGCCGAGCTCTTTTAGCACAGGGTTCACGGCCGGGATCAGCGACTCGCCCACATGAAAGCGCGGGTAGTCCTGCTTTTCGACCACAACCACACGATGCCCCGATTGCGCCAGCAATATACCCGCCGCCGCGCCCGCCGGACCGGCACCAATAATCAGGCACGATGAATGGGGATCAGCCATGGCAACACAGATCACCCGCCGCGGCGGCTAGGTCAAGACTGCCGGCCAGGAAAGTTCGATTTCTACGAGAAGCTCACTCCGGCAAATGTCTGAGCGAACGATGTTCGTGCGCTCGCGGGTGCACCAAGCATGCTCGTCGATACACGCCATGACCGCGTCCATATGCTCAGGATGGCGCACATACGCGCGGCCATAGGCCTGGCCCACGGACTTAATATCCTGACCCAACGAGCTGACGCTCTCAGCAATGATCCGGTCAAGGTTTTCACCCGTCACTTTGAGCTGCCCCGCCAAGTCGCCCGGCGAAATACTCTCCGAGCCGCGAACCGAAGCCGTGCCGGAAATGTAAAGTGCGGGCGACTCACCCGGCACGTAGGAGGCACGGCTAAAACACGGCGGCCGAGGCCCGTAGCGCTCGGGGTAATTATAGGCCGGCTCTTGCAAAGGGTTTTCCTGATGCAGCGCACGGCGGTGCGTCCCGAGCACATTGACCACCAGACAGTCATCGTCCACACCCACCGCAGAGGCCGAGCAATACTGCTCATTGGCGCGCGCGCCAAAGTGCTCCACAAACGCCTCGTGGCGGCCCAGGCAAAAGGCGCGGTAGTTCTCCAGGCCGTCGACTTCCTCGTTAATACCCGGCACGAAATTCCAAATCCGCACCAACTGAGCATCGGCGAAATCGCGTAAGACCCGCTGATACGCCTCGTGCGCGGTGTCGGCCATCGTGCTGCGAATCGGCAGCACATAGGCCGCGCTGAGCCAGCCTTCGCTCTCGGAAATGAAGTGATGCTCCGATTGCTCGAAGATGTCCTGCGGCCCCGCAACAAGGTCCTCCACGCCGCTGCCCAGCAGCATCGGCGTAGCCACGTGAATATCACCGTTGGCCGGATCGAGCCCGGACTTTTTGGCACCAAATACAACCCGGATGGGCATAGCTACACGGTGCGCTTCCGGCGATTGGCAGACGTCTCACGCGCGTGAAAAGTTCCCCTCGCCTGGTATGTGCAAGGAGCCGGTAAATGCGGTATGTTCGCGAAAGAAGTCGGTCGTTTCATAAGGCGCCTACTCGAATTTTTCGGCGTAGTATTCACTAAAGCACCCCAGGAGCAAGTTATGTTTTGGCTCGCGGAATCCAGCCTTGCGCAGCGCCTGTAGGACCTCCGCCGTCGGGGCCATCTGGTCCATCGTGTCCCAGTAATACGCCATCAGGTAGCGCGCGGATTCACTGCCGGTAAAGACCTTCGTCAGCCCCGGCAGGATGTGCTTAAAGTAGAGCTTGAAGAAGACTTTGCCCACCCGGCCGGGCGGTGTAGTGACGTCCATAATCAGCATTTTCCCGCCAGGTTTAAGGCAGCGGTGAAACTCGCGGAAAGACTGCTCCAGCTCGTCCACGTGGCGCAGCGCAAAGCCCATCGTCAGAAAGTCGAAGCTCGCATCGGGCACCGGCATGGCGTCCGCGCCGGCCTGAATATGCTCGCAGTTAATCAGCTTGCGGGACTCGGCGATCATGCCGGCGCTGGGCTCCAGGCAGGTGATGTCGGCCTCGTTTTCCTTGCCAATCACGTCGCGGGCAGCGCGGGCGGTGGGGCCCGTTCCGGCGGCGACATCGAGCACCTTCATGCCCGGCTGCAGTCCATACTTTTTCAAGGTCCACACGCGGTAATTGTGCCCGGTGCCAAACCAACCCCATTTGGCGATGCCTTCATAATGCGGCGCGGCATCGTCGAACACCCGGCGCAGGAAACCTTGTTTCTCCTGAAGCGAATCGTAGTGCTCAGTCAGTTCGGGGTGCGGTTGCATCGCAAGGTTCTCGCAGAAAACCAACGATTCCGGCAACGCAAAAACACACTAAGAAAGGTCGGTGATCGAACTGAAACGAGCTATTCAATGAAACAGTAATCTTACATGTAGGGCTCGCGCTTGCGCGATTCCGCCATTGCCTCACCATCAGCAGGGTACGGCATCGCGCAAGCGCGAGCCCTACATGACAACGCCAATGATCGCTAACCTTAAGCCTTACGACAAATCCGTGATCGAGCCGAAGTCCGGGTCGAACAAACGCTTGTAGAGACGCGCGGCCTGTGGGTCCGTCAGGCTGGCGATGAAGTCGCACAGGTAGCGCGCGCGCGCGGCTTCGCTGTCGGCGGCAATCGTCCAGCTATGCGCGGGCTCGGGCAGGAGCTTGAGCGCGCGGCCACTCACCCGGCCCGGCAGGTAGTGCTCGGCCAGCGCGTTGAAAAGCTTGGTAAGGATCACACCGCCCTTGAACTCGATTTGCTGGATGCGCGTGGACTTAAAAATCACGTCCAGCGCGAGCTTCTTGTAAATCGCGCACTCCTGCTTCACCTCGGGCTCGATCACCACCGTGTAGGCGTGGCGCTGCGTGAGGTCGCTGAGGAAATTCTCCACCGGCTCCAGCTTACAGGCGTGAATGAAGTCACCGACTTTGCGGGCAAACTTCGGCTCAAGCTTGTTCGCGGCCATGTTGGCCAGCAAGTCGCGGAATTTCGGGTGATCGGCCATCCAGGCGTGCTTATCGTCCAGGCCGGCTGCCCAAGATTGGACGGTGTCCACGGTCAGGAAGCCCGCCTTCGCGCCATCGACGATGTCATGCAGCGAGTAGGCGGTGTCATCGGCCCAGTCCATGATCTGGCACTCGATGCTCTTAAAATCATTCAGCTTCAGGCCGTCGGGGGCCGCGCGTCCGCCAAAAACAAAGTCACGAATATTGGCCTGCTCATTGTAGATAAAGTGGTTTTCCGGCGGCTCGCCCAAGCGATCCGTTTCCTCCGAGCGCAGCGCCTTGTATTTGAGCACGCCATCGAGAAACGCGCGTGTCGGGCTCATGCCGGTAGCACCGTCGGCGCGTTCGTAAATGAGCTGCGTCAGAATGCGCAAGGTCTGGGCATTGCCTTCGAAGCCGCCGTAGTCGGCCATCAGCTCGTTGAGCTTACGCTCGCCGATGTGGCCGTAGGGCGGGTGTCCGAGGTCGTGGGCCAAGCCAATCGCTTCCAGCAGATCGAGGTCGACAAACTGCCCGCCCATTTCCTCCCGGCGCAGCCATTCGCCAATCGAGCGCGCGATGCGAGCCACCTCTAGCGAGTGCGTCAGCCGCGTGCGGTAAAAATCGTATTCGCCCGATTGAAAAACCTGCGTCTTCGATTGCAGCCGGCGAAAGGCAAACGAGAACACTACCCGGTCACGGTCCACCTGATACGGCGAGCGATGCGGATCATTCGCCGGCGGTTGCGGGCCATGGTCGCCCCAGGCGGCGGAGTCGAAGTCGGTGTAAAAAGCGTCGGGCATCGCACGTTCATGAAAGCCCATCCGCCAGCGATGGCTAGCCAATTTTCGGCGGGCGCTTAACCCGGGGTTCGCGGCCACCGGTGATCAAGCGCGCGCCGCGGGCGGTGAAGATATACGTCCACAGCCAGCCAATGCTCACCAGCACCTTGTTGCGAAAGCTGATCAGGAATAAAATGTGGATTGCCGCCCAAAGCACCCAGGCAATGAAGCCCTGCATCTTCAAGCCGAAGACGTCCGCCACCGCGCGGTTGCGGCCAATCGTCGCCATGCTGCCTTTGTCGAAGTAGCTGAACGCGTTGCGCTCTGGGGGCTGTCCGCCGCGCTGCTGCGCCTCGATTTCCTGGCGGATAATTTTCCCCACGAACGCCCCACCCTGCATCGCGCCCTGGGCAACACCCGGCACGGGCTTACCCGTCTTGGCGCTTTTGGCCGCGGCCTGATCCCCGATCACGAAGACGTTCGGGTGACCGGGAATGCTCAAATCCGGCCCAACAACGATGCGCCCCGACCGGTCCAGCTCGACGCCCAGCGTCTGCCCAACGGGCGCACCTTTCACGCCAGCGGCCCACAGGATGTTATGCGTCGGGACAAACTCGTCGCCGCAAAAAACGCCGTCCTCGTTCATATCGGTCACGCGGGTATTCAGGCGCACTTCGACGCCAAGATCCTCCAGTTGCCTTAGGGCATCGGCAGAATTTTTCTCGGGCATAGCGGGGAGCACGCGCGGCCCGCCTTCCATCAGGATGACGCGTGCCGTGGTCGTGTCGACATGGCGAAAGTCCGCCGGAATGACTTCGTGCGCGATCTCGATCATCGCACCAGCAAGCTCGCAGCCGGTCGGCCCGGCACCGACGACAACAAAGGTCAACGCCGCTTGCCGCGCCGCGTCATCGGTTTCCAGCTCGGCTGCTTCAAACGCCAGCAAGAAGCGGCGGCGAATCTCCGTGGCGTCGTCAATCGACTTTAGGCCGGGCGCGATTTTTGCCCAGTGGTCGTTGCCAAAATAGAAATCAGCCGCGCCCGCCGCGAGCACCAGGTAGTCGTAGGACACCTGCTCGCCCTTGACCGTGATGCGGCGGTTTTCGAGGTCGACCGCCTCCACCTCACCCATGACGACGTGGACATTCTTCTGGTGCCGGAACACGCGGCGAATCGGTGCCGCGATGTCCGCCGGGTTGAGCGCCGCCGTCGCCACTTGGTAGAGCAGCGGCTGAAAAAGGTGATAGTTGCGCTTGTCGACAAGGCCCACATCGGCCGACAAGCCATTCAACTCCTTGGCCGTCGCAACGCCGCCAAAGCCGCCGCCAACAATGATTACCCTCGGTTCCCGTTGCTCAGTACTCTCTCCCATCGCGTTGCCATTCTACTCACGAACCGGCGCGATGCAAATTAATCGGCGTTATCATTGTCGTCCCACACCTTGCGCCCGAGGCTGGAGTTGACGAAAGAAAATATCGTGTAAAGCGCATCCAGATTCTCGCGGGGCTTTGCCGTTTCCAAGTAGCCCACACGCATCAGCGTGAGCATTGCCTCGGCAAAGGTCAGGTTCACCTCCTCAAAGGACTTATCCGTTAACCCGTCGTCGTGCGCCTGAAATTCCCAATCGTGAATGATGTGCGCCGGGCCATAGTCCCACGGCGAAAATCCCGGAATGGGCCAAACTAGTCGCGGAATGCTCGCACCATCGGTCGTCATGGCTTTGGGCGTAATCTGTTCGACGACAGCCCCATTGGCATCCTTGCGATGGTAGGTGAATGGGTCCGCGGCATCCGGATGATACATGAAGTGGTTCGGGCCGGACCAGCTCAGGTAAAAGCGCCCAGTGAAGGCACCGATGTTCAGCGAATTAATAAAGCGCTCCTGCCGAAAATCATGCAGGCGGCGGACACGGTTATGATAATGGCGGTTGGTTGGCATCATTGATTCCTAACCGAAATCAACAATACTTACAAGCTCAGGCTTTCGCCAAGAACTTACTCCGGCTTCTGAGCCAACTCGCCCGCACTGGGGACACTCTTTAACGCCAGCAGCGCTTGCTCCGTGGCGCGGCCATGGGCGTTAAACCACGCGATCATCTCTTTTTGCGGATCGGCTCCGACAAAGCGATGCTCATAGACCACGGCAACACTCACCGACTGATCGCCGTCCAAAGCCGTCATCGTACGCAGCATGCTGGCCACGAGGGCGTCGCCGTCTTGAAAGTAGCCCACGATCAGGTAGCCGATGGTCGCCCCGGATTCATTGCGGGCAATATTGGCCTTTTGGATTTGGCCCTTGGCCATCAGCTCCTCGCGCAAACCATCGGTAAAGCTGCGCAGGGCGTCTTTGGCTTGTCCTTCCGGCGCAAAGATCAGCTCCACGGATTCCGCAGAGTTTCCCTCCGGCGCAAAGCTAAAGATATCCCCGTCGGCCTCGGTCAGCGTGTAAGTGGTGCCATTGAGCTCGAACGTCGGTGCCGCATGGGCCGCGCAAAAGAACAGCGTGAACATTGCCAGGGCGAAAAATAGGTTTTGCTTCATCACCTGCGTAGAAAACCTGAATGTCGCAAAGAGGTCCAAGGTAAACTTTGGTAAAAACCAAAGCGAGGTGGTGCTAAGTTCAGTGGTTCCGCCCTTGCCTTTCGCGCGCCGCCGCCTACCTTGACCGGTTTTCATACCTCGAAACAACATGGCGAAAGACTGGCTGGAAGGCATTGAAGACGAATATGACGTGGTCGTGATCGGTAGTGGTCTCGGCGGATTGACAGGTGCCAACACCCTCGCAAAAATGGGCCACCGCGTCCTGCTGCTGGAGCACCATTACCAGCTCGGCGGTCTCGCCACCTGGTTCAAGCGCCCCGGCCGGCACATCTTCGACATTTCGCTGCACGGCTTCCCCCATGGCATGATCAAGAGCTGCCGCAAATACTGGAGCAAGGACATCGCCAACCGCATCGTCCAGCTCAAGAGCGTGCGCTTCATCAACCCGCAGTTCGACGTCGAGACGACCTTTGACCGCGAGGACTTCACTAAGATTTTTGTCGAAAAGTTCGGCGTGCCCCGCGAGCAGGTGGAGGGCTTTTTCGAGCACCTCGCCCAGATGAATTACTACGACCGCGATGACCGCACGGCCAAGGAGATGTTCGAGGAATTTTTCCCCGGCCGCAACGACGTGCACCGCCTGCTCATGGAGCCCATCAGCTACGCCAACGGCTCCACTTGGGACGACCCGGCCATCACCTACGGCATCGTGTTCTCCAACTTCATGAGTAAGGGCGTGTTCATCTACCAGGGCGGCACGGATCAGCTAATCGCCCAGATGAGCGACATTCTGGAAGACAACGGCGTCACCCTGCGCAAGAACTGCCTCGTCGAGCAAGTCCACGTCGAGGACGGCCAGATCACGGGCGTCACCATCAAGCCGCGCACCGGCGAAACGCGCACCGTCAAGTGCCGCGCCGTGCTCTCGAACGCCAACATCAAAAACACCATTTTCGAACTGGCGGGCAAAGAAAACTTCACGCCCGAGTTCATTGCCGAAGCCGAGGCCGTGCGCCTCAACACCAGCTCCTGCCAGGTCTACATCGGCATCAAGCGCGGTGAGTCGATCCCCTTTATCGGCGACCTCGTCTTCACCTCCGAAGCGCAGGATTTCTCTAGCGACGAGCTGACCAGCTTTACCACCAGCAGCCGCACGTTCTCGGTTTACTACCCGGAAACGCGCCCCCACGTGGAGGACGACCGCTACGCCATCGTGGCCTCGCTCAACGCGCGTTGGGACGACTGGAAGGACCTCTCCGACGAAGACTACGAAGCGGCGAAAACGCGTCTGTGCGAAGAGGCCCTCGACGGCCTGGAAAAATACATTCCCGACATCCGCAGCAAGGTCGACCACCTCGAAGCCGCCACCCCGCGCACCGTCAAGAGCTATGTCCGCCACTTCGGCGGTGCCTCCTTCGGCACGAAGTTTGAGGGGCTCAAGGTGTCCATGGCCCTGCCCGACCAGCTCACCGGCCTCTACCACGCCGGTTCGGTTGGCATCATCATGAGCGGCTGGCTCGGCACGATCAACTACGGCGTCATCGTGGCCAACAAAGTCGACAGCTTTTTGCGGAGCTAGTTGGCGGAAGAAGCGAAATCTCTATTGAGCCGTTTAACCGGAGGGCAACACTCCGTTGTTGCCACCCCTTGCCAACGATCAGTTTTGGGGATTCGTGACGCGACACCGTCCTTCTAGGCTTCATGTTTTATGAGGCGGCGACAACGGAGTGTCGCCCTCCAGCCAAGACAGTTGCATTCATTTTTACCAGAAAATGATTGCAGGCCATTACGGTAGGGAATTCCGTAATAGGCAAATCGTGCGCACTTTGCCGCGCCGCTGTCATGAGATTCTTTGGATTCATTTACCGTATACTGGCCCTGACCGGCTTTCTGTCGACCGTGCTCGTCGTGGGCTACATTGCGCTGCCCTACAAGTCCGAGCGGGTCGAGGCCGCGATCGCCAAGGCCAAGGAATCCGCCGAAACCCTGCGTGATCAGGTCTTCCCCGGCCGCTTCGAGTCACCCAATACAAACCAGCCCGCCGACGACGGCATCTCGCCGGAGTGGAACAGCAGCCTGCCGTCCTTTAGCCCAACCACGCCGCGCGAACGTTCACGACCGCAGTTCGACCTCGGTAAGCAACCCGCGCCCGATCCGGATCAGCCGGCCATCCTGCCCCTGCCCGAGCACGGGCTCTCCCACGTGGTCCACTCGCGCCCCACGCCCAACCAGCTGGAGATCATCAACGACTCGCCGGTGCTCCACTCATTGGTGAAGCTGGAAGACGCCGATACGGGTAAAGTCCTCTCCAAGCATTTCATTCGCTCGGGGGAAACCTTGTCCATCGACGCGCCCGACGGTGTTATCCGCGCCAAAGTCGCCTCCGGTCGCGATTGGCTGGGCGAGCCCTATCTCTTTGGCGACGAAACGATATTTTACGATATGTCGGGCCCCATCACCTTGAACAACCAAGAGGGCTTCTACTACCTGTCCTACGAGATCAACGTGATTACCCACCAGCAGTTGATCAAGCGCCCGTTTAAGCGTGAAGAGTGGTGAACCGCGCTACTTGTGTAACGGCGGCTGCTTCGCGGTGATCGGGAAACGCTTGCCGCGGATATCCACCTCCAGCGAACCGACGTCCGCCAGGGCGTCGACCAAGGCGCTGCCAATCGGGCAACCGAGCACCGGTGACTGCGTGCCGGAGACCACCTCGCCCACCTGCTGGTCCCCCGCGAAGACGGGGGTGCCCGCGCGGGCAATCCGGCGGTCGGCCATCATGTAGAAGACCGCCTTGCGCTTCGGGCCATTCTGACGCTCGGCCAGCAGGGCTTCCTTGCCAATGAAATCGCCGGGCTTGTCGAGCTTCACGGTCCAGCCCACACCGCCTTCGGTCGGGGTAATGTCGTCGCCCAGCTCATGGCCGTAAAGCGGCAGCCCGGCCTCCAGACGCAGGCTGTCACGCGAACCGAGGCCCGCCAAGGCGAGGCCCATCGGCGTGCCGACTTCGACAATCAGGTCCGCCAGTTGACGGGCATGGCCGCTATGGCAGTAAATTTCCACGCCGTTCTCCCCGGTGTAGCCGGTGCCGCAGATCAGGCAGGGGATGCCACCGAGCTCGGTTTCGATAATGCGGAAGCGCTTCACCTTCAGCTCCTTACCCGCCGGAGTTTGGGCCACTGCGTTAAGAATTTCCATCGCTTTGGGCCCCTGCAGGGCGAGCTGCGCGTAGGTCGCCGAGACGTCCTCCATCGTGCAGTCAAAGCCGCCGATGTGCTGGGCAATCCAGTCGAGGTCCCTCTGAGTGTTGGCCGCATTGAGACAGAGCAGGAACTCGCTCTCGCGCAGACGATAGACGATCAAGTCGTCCACCACGCCGCCAGTCGGGTGGCACATCGGCGAATAGACGCCCTTGCCCACTGGCGTGCCCGCGATCTTATTGGGCAGCAAATAATCGAGAAATTTCTCCGCCTCGGGCCCCGTCACCAGCGCCTCGCCCATGTGGCTGACATCGAACAGCCCGGCGCGCTCGCGCACGGCGGTGTGCTCATCGAGGATGCCTGTGTATTGCACCGGCATTTCCCAGCCGGCAAACGGGACCATGCGGGCACCGTGGTCGAGGTGAAATCCGTAGAGCGGGGTGTGCTGCAAATCACTCATAGGCGCGGATTGTCTGACAATCCTCTCACAAGCCAAGCAAAAACCCGACACGAGGCCGGGTTTTCACGAAAAAAGACGTTCTCTTCGGGCTTACTGGCCGTAGAAGGTGATGATCTGGTCGACGATGTATTTGTGCTCGACCGGGCCGATCTGGCCGGATTCGCGGCGCTGGTCGACTTCGGTGATCAGCGTGGACATCTCCGCATAGGCGTCGATTCCCTTGCTGTTGGGGAGCACGTCGGTCACGAGGTTCGCGCGCACAGGCTGCGGCTCCAGATCGAAGTAGAGGCCAGTGTCTTCCATGAGGCCGAAGCGGACAAGGCCCTTGCCCTCTTCGTTGCGGGTCGGCATGACGGTTTCCTTCTGCGGCTTGTAGCCGGACTTCGTCAGCACAAACTGGTGCGCCTTGAGTCGGCCGAGCTCAACGGTGACCGGGGTCTTGCCAACGCTGTCTCCATCGACGGAAACTTCCGCGCCAGTGGGAAATGAATAAACGGTAACGGGCTGCTCAAAGCCTTCTTCAAATAGTTCACAACCAGTGAATGCAAAAGAGGCTAGAAGGGCTGATGCAGCAACGAGAATTTTGGGTGTTTGCATAACGTAAAGAGTTGTCTGGGAGCTAGATCAAACGGCGTTTTAAAAGAGCGGTCAAGGTATAAAGATGACTTTAGCACCAAGAAATACTCAGGAGTCCATATCACGTAAGCCACCAAAATTCATCGTTATAGCAATCAATGCGACTGGCCGCGCAAACCGGCGCGGGTTATGCTTGCATTTAGGTATAATAACCGATGGCATACAGGATTAGTTTCCATGGAACACGAAGAGACAGACCCTTTACCTAGAACCGCGGGCCACGCGCCCGCCCGCCTGCGATGATCGCATTTGTCATTGCAGTAGTCTTCACGTTGACCGTGTCCGCATTCTGCTCGTTGCTCGAGGCCATGATCCTCAGCACCACGACCGCGGAAATCGAAGGACTCAAGCAGAAGTCGCCCCTGCGCGGCGAGCTGCTGGAAAAGTTCAAGATGGACATCGAGGAAACCTCCTCCGCGATCCTCAGCCTGAACACCGTGGCCAACACCCTCGGCGCAACCGTTACCGGTGTGCTCGCCGTCCGTGTCTTCACAGAAGACCCCAACATGGCCAAATACGTCGTGCCGGCTTCCATGACGATCGGCATCCTGATCATTTCTGAGGTCATCCCGAAGAATCTGGGCGTCCTTTACCGCCCCAGCCTGCTGCCGCACATGATCTACCCGCTTAAATACGTGCGGATGACCATGATGCCCATTTCCTACGTGTGCAAAAGACTCGTGCAGTTCATCGCCGGTAAGCGCAACGTCGAGGAATCCGGCGAAGAGGAGATCATCCTGCTGGCCGAAAGGAGCGCTAAGGAAGGCACCCTGACCGCCGACGAGAGCCAGATCATCTCCAACGCCCTGAGCCTGGACGACGTTAAGATCAGCGAGATCATGACGCCACGCACGGTCGTATCCGCGCTGGACTGCTCGGAAACCATTGGCGAAGTCTTTGCGCGCCTGCCCAATATCCCCTTTGCCCGCCTGCCGGTTTACGAGGAAAATATCGATAACATCACGGGCGTTGTCCGCCGCCGCGACCTGCTCAAGGCCAAGGCCGAAGACCGCGATGCCATCACCGTGAAGCGCCTCACCCAGCCGGTCATTTACGTGCCCGACACCGCCAACGCCGCCCATGCCCTGCAGCAGTTCCTCAAGAACCACCAGCAACTGGCGATCGCGGTGGACGAATTTGGCTCCGTCTCGGGCGTGGTCACGATGGAAGACGTCATGGAGCACATCCTTGGCCAGGAAATTTTCGAGAAGGACGACCTCGCCGTGGATATGCGCGAACTCGCCCGCCGCAAGCAGCTCTCCGAAGCCCGCAAGGAAGCACGCCACGAGGCCGAAAATAAGCCTGCGGCGCAGGAAGCCAGCTGATCAAAACCGCACTTGCGCATTGACGGCAGGCCAAAGTTAATTTGTTATAAGGGATTCTGCGTACAGAATTTGCTGTGCCAGTTGAATGACCATGTTAGTCGATATTCTCAAGTGTAAGATTTTGCGGGCCGAAGTCACCGAAGCAGAGGTGGACTACGAGGGCTCGCTCGCTATTGACTCTGAGTTGATGGAGCGCATCGGCCTGCTCCCCTACGAAAAAATCCTCGTGGGCAACATCACCAATGGCGAACGACTGGAAACCTACGCCATCGAGGCCCCGGCCGGCTCACGCCAGATCTGCCTCAATGGTGCCGCTGCCCACCGCGGCAAGCCGGGCGACCTGCTCGTGATCATGTCTTTCGCCCGAATGACTGCCGAGGAAGCCAAGGAATGGACGCCCCGCGTGGTCGTCCTCGCCGATGGCAACCGCACCATCGTCAAGGAGCGTGCTCCCGGCCTCGAAGAGGCGGAATTCCGCGTCGTTTAGAGCCAACACGATGAAGATCGCGCGCACCGTTCCCCAGTTTTTCACAACGGACTTTGCGCGCACCGTCGCCTACTATCAGGACCAACTGGGCTTTGCACAGCAGTTTGCCTACGGCGAACCAGTCGCATACGGCGGCCTGATCCGCGACGACCAATCCATTTTTCTCCGCCACGTGGACCAGGCCCTCCCCGTCCCGCCGGAGAAGTTTACCGCTGAATACCTCGACGCCTACCTGATCGTGGAGGACGTCACCCCGCTTTTTGCCGAATACGAGACCAAGGGCGTCCGTTTCCACCGCCCCCTCGACCAGATGCCCTGGGACTTCCGCGAGTTTGTGGTCCGCGACTGCGACGACCGCCTTCTCTGCTTCGGCGAATACACCGGCGAATAAGCGCCCCCGATTAGCCACCCCTTCAGTAGCCTACGGGCGCACACCGGTGCTTCGCGAGGCAACACCCCTGGCACATTCGTCATCGAACTCGCCCGAATCAGGCGGGGATAGAATCAGATGCCACACCAAGCAGCTCCAGGTCATCTACACGCGCACCCCAAGCACGCCAACCGAAGCAACTGAGCCAAAATAGCGTTTTCCTACCGTGTGCTTGGCAAAAGACCTATGCTGTGTTTTCGAAAAGCCTAATGCTTCTTTTTCAAAAAGCCTAATGCTTCTTTTTCAAAAAGCCTACTGCTGTGTTTTCAAAAAGCCCTATGCTTTGTTATGGAAACAACACCACTGTTGTTGAGGCAACATAGCCACTGTTGTCGTACCAACAACAGTAGTGGCTTTTTCAATTCTCCGCAGGGGGCTTTTCAAACCCCACGCCATCGCTCCGGCTAGAGCAGTTTCACTTAAATGCCTACTCAGGTTGGAGCGCAGATGAAAGCAGCTCAAGGCGTAGCCGATTGAGCAGACCAAAAGCCTGTGACTGGGGCTACGACACAGCGAAACCTATAGAAACCGCCGCACAACCATTAAGGAAATACCTTGGCCCCCTGGCTTAGCTCGCCTCGTTGTTCTTCACATGGAGGAACACCGTGCGATTGCTTGAATCGCGGAAGAGCAGGTATTCGCCGTCGGGGTCGTGCCCGACGAAAACCAAACCAAGATCCGGCGCGACAACGTCACCCACATGGTACAAGTTGCCATTGATGATCGCGCGGGTATGCTTACCGCCAAAACGGACGCCATTGACCTGCGCGCGATCCAAAAACTGCTGGTGATTACCAGCAAACTCGATGTCGTTGCGACGCGGGTCTTCTGCCACAATGTTCTCCACCGCAATCAACGCGGGCTGGCTCGAAGTCGCCGCCGGAGTCTTGGCACCGGTCACGACATCCCAACTGGCTTTCGCCGTCTTGTTGAGAAAGTATCCCGCAATCACCACCACGATGAGCAATGCGGCCGATGCGCAAATACCTCGAAAAACCATCCGCTTGCGCATTTCGCGCTGCTCAAGGCGCATGGCCTCCTGCACCTGCGGCGCAGCCCGGCTAATCGCGCCACGCTGACCATACACCATGCCCTTCGAGCCGCTGTTGAGTAGCGCACGCTGGGCTTCGGGTGACTGTGGCTGGATGATTGGCATGAGACTTATGCGGTAGAATCGCCCAAAAATACGACTAATGCCATCACTTCGGCAAGATTCATTAAGTCCGCCTTAACAAACTAGGTAAAAACAGTGCTAAATAAAGAGCCTTTAGCCCCTAGTTCGTCCCGTCAACTCGGCTCCTTGCCCGACTGAAGGGCCAAATCGACCGCCACCGAGGCCGCCGCAAAGCCCATGGCCCCGGTTACAAAACTCGCCGTACCAAAGCCTTGATCGCAGTTGAGCCGCAGTGACGCGCCCTCCTCCTTCGTCGCACAGACCGTCCCATTGCCCCAGGGGAAGACCGGCGGCTCGTCGGAATACACACAGGGCACCTTGAACTTCCAACGACGCTCGCGGGGGAAATCATGATCGCGGCGCAGTTGCTTGCGCACCTTAGCCAGCAGTGGGTCGCCAATCGTGCGCGACAGATCTTCCACTTTGACCGCGGCCGGATTCTTGCGCCCGCCGGCCCCGCCAACCGTGACCAGCGGGATGCCGCGCTGACGGCACTCGGCGATCAGCCGGCATTTGTTGGCCACGGCGTCGATGGCGTCGACCACCACATCGAACCCACTTTGCAGGATGCGGTCGGCCGACGAATCGGTGAAAAAAGTCGCCATCGCGTTGATCTCGCACTCAGGGTTGATGCGTCGAATGCGCTCAGCCAGCACGTCGACCTTTAGCTGGCCGACCTCGCCGTCCATCGCGGGCAGTTGGCGGTTGACGTTGCTCAGGCAGACGTCGTCCAGGTCGATCATGGTAATCTTCCCGATGCCCGTGCGCGCCAGGGCCTCCACCGACCACGACCCCACGCCGCCCACGCCCACCACGCACGCGTGCAGGGTCCGCAGCTTTTCGAGGTTGGCCGCGCCATAGAGCCGGCCAATGCCACCAAAGCGAGTATAGTAATCACTCATCGCGCATTTCTCATGCGAGTCAGCCCATCAGCGCAAGCTTTGCTTAACCCAGTTCTATTTTCAACAGCGCCTGCAAATCCCGCTGCGCTTGACGTGCCCCCTGCTTGAGCGCGGCGAGTTCCTTGGGCCAGAGTTTTTGCTCGATAACTTCCCCTGCCCCTTGTCGACCCACCGGATGCGGCAGCGCAATACTTGTGCGGCGCAACCCGTAACGGCTAACACGAAACGCCTGGCTCACGCAGACCGGAAGCACCGCGCCGGTATCGCGGACTACGGCATTCGCGACATCCGCCACCGCCGCAGCCGGAGCACGCCACGCACCGCCCTTACCACGCAGTTGGGAAAGGTCCGCCTCGCGCACAGCTTGCTCAATTGCGTGCTGCCATGAGCCTTCCCAGGGCCGCAGCTGGCTGATCGCCTGGCCGCCAATATTGGCCGACGACCAAACTGGCACCAGGTGCTTGCCACGGACGCCCAACGCACCGACCTGCACCTCACCGGATGACAAGTTAAAATGCTGACACAACCCCGCGCGCAAGCGCATGGCATCCACCACCGTGCCCATGCCCAGGATTTGCCCGGGCGGCAGATCCAGATAAGACGCCGCCAGCGCCGTCATCAACTCCGTCGGCTCGGCGGCAATGATCACCACGGCGTCCCGCCGCAGGCCAACTCGCTTCAACTCCGCGAGCAGCCAGCAAAAGGGGCCCAGGTTCCGGCGGGCCAACTCAAAGCGCGACTCCCCACTTTGCGTTGCAAAGCCACGGCAGACAATCACCACATCACTTTGCGATACAGAGTTGATTTGCGATGCAAAGTTTATCCGGATATCACGGCCCAGATAAGCGGCGCGCAAATCCGCTACCTCGGCCTCGCCCAGTTCGGCCTGGCCGTCGATCAACGTGATCTCGTGAAACAGCCCGCGCGATGCCAGCTCAGCGATCACGGCGCTGCCGAAAAGTCCGGCTCCACCGATGACCGCAGCTTTCATCTGAAGGAAGAGATTTAGGGAAAAAGGAAAAGCCCTTTTCCCCGATCTAGCCTTTCAGTTGTTGTAAAATCATGTCGGTGACCTTCTGCACGAGGTCTTCCGCATCGCCGCTGGTGGGCTTGGCCGCAGCCGGAGCTGACGGCATGCTGCACACGACGCCGGGGCGGAACTCGGAGTTGTCGCAAAGCTCGCACTCCTTCATGTTCTCACGGCGGTCCGGCATGCCGAGCTGGCGGCGGATGGCAATGAGCTCCTTCAGCTTGTTGCCGCCGTAGGTGTTCAGGCCGTGGCCGAGCTGCGATGCGATGTAAATGGTATTACAGTAAGCCTCGGTGTTTTCCATCTTCCAGTAGGCGTCTTCGACGTCCTTGCCCCAGGTGATGACACCGTGGTTCTGCATGATAATGGACTGGTGCTGCGGCGCCAATGCGCCAACTGCCTTGGCGTTCTCCGGCGTGCCGGGGGTTTCGTATTTGGCCAAAGCGATTTCGCCGAGGAATACTTCCGGCTCGGGGATGAGGCAGGTGGGAGGCGCGACGCCCGCGATGGCGAACGCCGTGGCGTGGATCGGGTGTGCGTGCACGCAGCTCTTCGCGTCCGGCGTAGCCTTCATGATGGCGAGGTGCGTGTTGACTTCCGACGTGCGCTTGCGCGTGCCGGCGACTTGGTTGCCATCAAGGTCAACCATGCAAATGTCTTCCAATTCCACGAAGCCCTTGGAGATCAAAGTCGGCGTGCAAAGCACCAGATTATCGCCGACGCGGACGGTGATGTTGCCGCCGTTGCCATCGCAGTAATTCTTGGCCCAGATGCGGCGACCCATGTCACACATGCGCTCCTTGATGATCGTGAGTTCGGGCGAGTTGAAGTAGGCTTGAATTGCCTCATAACCGACTGGATCGGTTCCGGGCTTCCACTTAAATTCGTAGTCCGGCACGATTGGCTCGGGGCCCTTTTTCGCGGGCTTGCTCGCGGTGCCGCTGGCAACAGCCTTGCCGCTGCTCTTCGCGGCGCGGATTGCGTCCTTGGCGGAGGGAGTCAGCACGGCCTTGTCGGGGATGGCGCAGAGGCCCTTGCCGCTGGCCAGCAGCTCTTCGACGTCTTTTCCGGTGAATACTTTTTTCATGACGATTTTAAGGGAGTTTATTAAAGCGAGTGGGTCTTGCCCTGGTAGGAAATTTCATCAATCAGCGCGCAGTTAAACGCGTCGACCGGTGTGGGTTGATCAAATGTTGCGGACGCTTCGCCGCCTTCGACAAAGCCAATGACATCGCCGAGGCCGCCGCCCACATTGTCGTAAACCACGACATCGGGCAGACCGGAAACCGGCGGCAAATCCTCACCACGAATGCGCGCCTTATCCATCGGGCTAACCAGCAGAAAACGCCCCGCCTTGTAGGAGGGATCGCTGTCACTCAGGGTGACTTTGCCGATGACTTTGCCGAAGCGCATTTTAAATTAAGTTCGTAGGTTGGAAGGTTTGTAAGTTCGAAAAGTTGTTACTCGTCTTCGATGGCGAGGATCATGTTGCGAATGGGGGTCTTATCGATGCCGAGGAATTCGCGAACGCCCTTGCCGTCGGTAGTGATAACGATGGTCGAGCCAACACCGGCGCCTTGCGGATCGATCGCCATGACGGGCTGGCCTTGGTCCTGGCCTTCCTCATCGATCGGCTGGCAGATCAGCAAACGCCAGCCGCGCATGGTCTGGTGACACATGGTGCTGACTACATTGCCATCTACGCGGGCGCGGATCATTGGGAAGTTCGTAAGGTTTGAAAGTTCGTAAAGTTCGAAAGGTTGGTTGGTTAGTTGGATCGTAACTTACGAACTCTTCGAACTTACGAACCTTTCGAACACTAAAATTTAATACATCTGAAGAGAGTCGACCAGGACGCAGCGGCGCCGGCGGGTAAAGGTGTCAGGCGTGGTGATGCCTTCGCCGGTCGTCGTGGCGATGGAGAAGCTGGAGTAGCCTTCGCCGCCCGTGCCAAGACCGGCTACGCAGGCGCCGTTCTTGACGAACAACGTGGTGTCGAGGGCGCGGGCCATCTTACCCATGTTCACGACGTTCAACGTGTGGATCATGCCCGAGTGCTTGTAGCCATGCTCGGACTTGACGGCCATTTCGATGGCGTGGTCGATGTCGCGGGCGCGGATCACGGGCACCATCGGCATCATCTGTTCTTCAATCACGAACAGGTGGTCTTCGTTGGTTTCGGCAAAGAGCATCAGTGTGCCAGCGGGCGCGGAGGTGCCGGCGATTTGCGCGAGCTTGGTTGCGTCAGCGCCCACGAGGTCGCGGTTGACGACCGGGTGCGAGCAGCCGCCGCCATCACCCTTAAAGGTGAAGGCAACCTTGGTCAGGCGGTCGAGTTGTTCCGCGTTGAGCTGGAACGCGCCGGCCTTCTTAAGGGCGCCGATAAACTGGTCGTAAACCTTGTCGACGACGAAGATTTGCTTTTCGCCGATGCAGAGCAGGTTGTTGTCGAACGCGGCACCAAAGATGATGTCGGTCGCAGCCTTATCGAGGTCAGCCGAGTCATCGACAACGACGGGCGGGTTGCCCGGGCCGGCGCAGATCGCGCGCTTACCGCTCTTCATGGCGGCGTTGACGACGCCAGGCCCGCCGGTCACGCAAAGCAGGTTCACGTCGGGCGATGCGCAAAGCTCGTTGAAGCTGTCGAGGGTCGGCTTTTCGATGATCGTCGCGATGTTCTCAATGCCGAGCTCGGCCTTAAAGCGCTTGTTGTATTCACGCACCGCAGCTACTGCGCACTTGGCGCCACCGGGATGCGCGTTGAAGACCACCGTGTTGCCCGCAGCCACCATGCTGACAATGTTGCAGGAAAGCGTCGGGATGGAGTGGGTAACCGGCGTGATCGCGCCAATGACGCCAAACGGCGTATTCTCTTCCATCGTGATGCCGTGGTCGCCGCTCATGCCACGTGGCGCGAGCCACTCAACACCCGGCAAATTCGGGATGCCCTGCAGCTTGGCAATCTTGTGCTCGAGGCGGCCGATCTTGGTTTCGGCAAACTCCAGCTCGCCCCACTCCACTGCCTTCTCGGCACAGGTTGCCTTAACGATCTTCACGACCTTGTCGCGGCCTTCGATGCCGAGCTTGCGCAGCTTCTTCTGCGCTTCCTTGGCGGCAGCGGCGGCGTCGGTGGCATTTTGGAAAACGCCCAGCTCGCCGCGCGAGCAAGCGCCATCGCAGGAGCAGCCGCAGTCTTCTTTTTTGCTTTCGGCCACGGGGCTGCCCGAGGCTTGGGCCTGAAGTTTGCGGAGAACGTCGGCGACTACGCCTTTGAGGACCGCTTCATCGATTTGCAAACTCATGGGGATCTATAAAAGGTTCGAAAGTTCGAAGGTTGGTAAGTTCGAAAAGTTGAATCGCTTTGTGTTGCAGAGTTACTTTCCGATACAGAGTTATTTGGCCTTGTAGGTTTGCTTGCCCAGCACATCGACGGTGTCGACGATGCCCACGACTGCGCAGTCGACGGGCAGCGGCTTCATGCCTTCCGTTGCGCGGGCGGAGCTGCCCTGCACAAAAAGCACCATCTCGCCTTTGCCCGCGCCCAGGCCATCCACGGCGACCACAGTATTCGAGCCGTCCCTGAACTTGGTCGGATCTTCAGGGTCGACCAACTGCGGACGTAAAATGAGCAGCTTACGCCCCTTCATTTTGTCGTCCTTCTTGGTCGCCACTACGTGGCCGATGACTTTCGCGAGAAACATGGTCTTTTAGAGTTCGAAGGTTGGTAGGTTTGAAAGTTCGAAGGTTGAATAAACTGACGAACCTTCGAACCACTGAACCTACGAACTTACTTCTTTGCCTTGGCTGGAGCCGTGGGCAGGACCTTGGAGATTTCGTCGGCCGGGCGGGCGATGACGTGGGCGCTGACGACTTCGCCGAAAGATGCGGCGGATTCTGCGCCGGCGTCGAGAGCTGCCTTTACGGCGGCGACGTCGCCTACGATCGTAGCGCTTACGAGTGCGCTGCCTACGCTCTTCATCGGGCCAACGAGTTCGACGTTAGCGGCCTTGAGCATGGCGTCGACGCCTTGCACGAGCGAGATGAGTCCCTTGGTTTCGAGGAGTCCGATTGCTTGAGATGCCATTGTATTTATTGGTTTGAAGGTTGGAAATGTTCGAAGGTTCGAAAGTTGGTTGTTCGAAGTTGGAAAGTTTAGTGAGTGAGTGAAATTAAGCGGGTTGCGCGGCGAGGAAGCGGGAAACTTCGCGCGCGATGACCAACTCTTCGTTGGCGGGGATGACGTAGGCTTTGATGCGTGAACTTGCCGCACTGATGTCGCCTTCGTCGCGGGTAGCGGCGTTGGCCGCGGGGTCGAGGATGAGTCCGAATTCTTCGAGGCCGGCGCAGACTGCGGCGCGGAGGCCAGCGTTGTTTTCGCCAATGCCGCCGGTGAAGCAAATCGCATCAAAGCCGCCCATCTTAAAGACGAAGGAGCCGGCCCAGTGGCGAATGCTGTCGACGAGGTGGTCAATGGCGAGTTGAGCGCGTTCGTTGCCGCCGTCGGCTGCTTCGAGCACGTCACGCAAATCGTTGCTGACTCCGGAAATGCCGAGCAGGCCGCCTTCCTTGGTGAGCTGACGTTCGCACTCCTCAACGCTCAGGCCCTGCGTCTTCATCATGTAGGGCACGGCCATGGAATCGAGGTCGCCGACGCGGTTGTTTTGCGGCAGGCCGCTCTGCGGAGAGAAGCCCATTGATGCGCCAATCGCGACGCCGTTCTTGATGCCGGTCACGGAGCTGCTGCCGCCGAGGTGGCAGGAGATCACGCGCAGCGGTTTGCCGTCGATCGCGGTGTCGCCCTTTTGGTAAAGCGCCTGCACCTTCGCGGCCACGTCTTCACGGCCGATGAGTTGCGCGGAGCGCTCGGCAATGAACTTATGGCTGGCGCCGTGGAAGCCATAACGGCGGACCCCGGCATCATGCCAACTTTGCGGCACAGAGTAAATCGACGACGGCTTCGGCACCCACTGGTAGAATGCGGTTTCGAAAAGCGCGACCCGGGTAACGGACGGCATCACCTGCGCGAACATGCGAATGCCGTTGGCGTATGCCGGGTTGTGCGCGGGAGCGACTTCCTTGAAGCTTTCCAGCGCGGCGAGCACTTTATCGTCCGCTTCCACGCAACCGCTGAGATCCTTGCCAAGCACGGTCTTGAAACCGACAGCGTCGAGGTCGCTTTCGCCGGTCAAGTGGCCGTCCTTTTCGAGCGTCGCCAAGCAATCTTCGATCACTGGCGCAAAGTCTTCGACACGCTCATAACCGCCCTTGGCCAACATGCGTTCTTCGCCGCCGTCTAATTGATAGAGGCGGTATTTGAACGACGTGGAGCCGAGGTTAGCGACAAGGATTTTCATTAAATGCAAAATTTAAAATGCAAAATTCAAAAACCAGCTGAGCGAGTTCTCGTAACGCGCATGCGATTCTATTTTTTGCATTTTGAATTTATAATTTTGAATTCAAATCTAGCCCATCCAGTTGCCGAGCTTGGCGAGGTCTTCGTGCGGACGCGGGATGACCTGCACACCGAGCACGTCGCCTACTTGCGATGCGGCTTCGGCACCGGCGTCAACGGCAGCCTTTACGGCAGCGACGTCGCCCACGAAAAACGCGGTTACGATGCCGGAACCGATTTTGTCCCAGCCGCTCATGGTTACATCCGCCGATTTAAGGGCGGCGTCACAGGCTTCGAGAAGAGTAATGAAGCCCTTGGTTTCGATCATGCCTACAGCTTGCTTAGCCATTTTGATGTCTTTCTTAAGGTGTTAAAAATTTAGAGTGTGAACTGCTTGAGCAGGTCGCTGTGAGGGCGGGCCATGACGTTGGAAGAGACGAGCTCGCCAACCTTAGCTGCGGCATCGGCACCAGCTTCGACGGCTGCCTTTACGCTGCCGACGTCGCCCTTGCAGAGGACCGTTAAGAAGCCGCCGCCGATGGATACTTGGCGCACGAGCTCGACGTTCGCGGCCTTAACCATCGCGTCGCTGGCTTCGACGCTGCCCACGTAACCGCGGGTTTCTACCATTCCGAGTGATTCGCTCATGATTTTTCTTAGGTTTGTAAGGTTAATTAAAGTTCGTGAGGTTCGTAGAGTTCGAAAGGTTCGTAAGTTTGTAGGAAAAAAAGTGATTTGAGTTAGATTAACTTTTTGAACTTACGAACTTACAAACTTTTCGAACGTTATTTAATGAGTTCGACGTGGCTGTCGGGCGTGAGACCGCAGGCGTTGCCTTCGTCGGTGTCGATGTGAACTTCGAGCTTAAACTCGTCCTTCACGCGGACGAAGATTCGGTCGAAAGTAACGCCAAGCTCGCCGCCCACGCGCATCTTCATGTAGTCACCCTGCTTGACGCCGTAGTATTTGGCGTCGGCGGAGTGCATGTGCACGTGGGGCGCGGCGCGGATGACGCCTTCGTCCAGCTCGAGGAAGCCGGCGGGGCCCATCAGCATGCAGCCGGGCGTGCCCTTGATGTCGCCGGATTGGCGAACGGGAATTTTATAGCCCATGGCGATCGAGTCCGTGTAGGCCAGCTCGACTTGGTTCAAGTCGCGGCACGGGCCAAGGATGCGGAGGTTCGAAATAACGCGGCTGCGCGGACCGACCATGGTCACGGATTCTTCCGCCGCGTATTGGCCTTCCTGGTAGAGCCACTTCATGGGCTTCAGCTCGTGGCCTTTGCCGAAAAGAATTTCCACCGCCTCAGGTGTCAGGTGGCAGTGCCGGGCGCTGACATTCACCACAAGCGGATTCGGGCCGCCGGTCGGCGCGGACATGCCGAGCTGCTTGTAGACGCTCTCACGGACCAGTTTTTCGATCTGGGAACGGGAAATAGCGGGATTGGCGCTCACAAATGGGTCGGGGTTAAAATTGGAGGTTTTGGAAAAGTCTGACCAATATCTTCCAAAATCTTCCATATGGTCAAGCACAATTATTTCAAATGCGCGCAAAAAACCGCATCAGCGATAGCCAATGCGGTGTCAATATGAGAGCTGGAGCATGCCGCTAGACCTTCGTTTTCTGGCGGACGCTGGATACACCGCCGTCGCAGGCCCAGCACTGACCCGTGACCCAGCTGGCATCTTCTGAAGCCAGCCAAGCGATGAGGCTCGCGGCGTCGGCAGGCTGCCCTACCCGGCCCAGCGGATGCATGGCCTCAGAAATTTTTCGCCCGGTTTCGCTGCTGAGCATGGCTTCGCTCAGGTTCGTTTCCACCAGACCTAAAGCAACGCTGTTCACGCGAATCCCCTTACTCGCGTAGGTGGCCGCCGCGCTGCGGGCCAGCGACTCCACACCTCCTTTAGCCGCCGCAATCGCTTCATGGCTCGGCAAGCCGACCTGTGCCGCAGTGGAACTGATCAGCACGATCGAGCCCCCTTGCTTCATCGCCTTGACCGAAGAGCGCAGGCCGTAAAAGGCAGAATTTAAATTGAGATCGATGGTCTGGGCCCACTCCTCGTCCTTGGTGATGTGCGCTGGCTTGAGCAAAATCGAGCCCACGCAGTGCACGTAAGCCGTCGGCGGACCGAGCTTTTCCTGTAGCTCGCTAAAGGCATCGGAGAGCGCAGCAGAATCCGTGGCGTCCGCCGCAACCACGGTCGCCTCAATATCGCCCAATCGGTCGGGATTTCGCGCAAAGCCCCCTAGCCGCCAACCGGCATTGATAAGGCGCTTGGCCAGTTCTTGGCCAATACTGCCAGTAATTCCTGCGATATAAGCGACGGGGGTCTCGTTGTTTTCAGCCATGTGCCAATAAAAACGCAGGTGCCAATTATTCAAGGCGCGGTCGCCGAAATCAGCGTTTTATCAGGCGGTTTGGCGCATGCGCCGCAGTCTGCCCAAGCGAAAATTCACCCAGAAACGCACACGGTCCAACCAAATGCGAGGTGCCGGCGGCAACCGATAACTGTCACTATGGCAGGCCCGCAGATGACCACACTCGGTTAGGTAGCCATCAATTACGTGATAGTTAAATCGATGCTCATATACCCGCACTCCGGGCAAGCCCTGGAGATGCCGTGCGCGTGTGACGTCCTGCAGACACCCACGGCCGACATGGACCAGGAATTTCGTTTTGCCATTATAGTATTCAAGCAAGGGCCGCAGGTCGAGGTATTCGGGAACCAACAGCGGGGAGCCATCAATCAGGCGTTGAATATGGCGCCCGATATAGCTACTCGCCTTGCCCCGTGCCTCAAAGGCCTCGGGGCGCAGATTCGTATACGGCGCAAAGGCCACGCTCACATCAGCCTTAAGCAAATGGCCAAACAGTAGTGACGCGTGCCCACCCGCCGATGAGCCGCTCGTAACAATCCTCTTTGGCTTTAGCCGGGCAATTTGCTCCCGAATATAGCCCAGCACACTGGCCACACCCGGATAACCTGGCGACAGCCCGAGCTGCAGCATATTGATCGAGCTATCGTAGATAAAGATGCGATGCGCCTCAGCGAAGCCCGCTTTCGCAACATAAGCGTTACGCTTATCGGGCTGGTAGTAATATAAGTTTAGAAAAACAATGACCAATGTGTCGCTACCGCTTGCCGACTCCTCGGTAAGGATAAAACTAGATTGGGGCATTTTTGGATCTATCATATACCCTTATTCTATCGACCGCATAGTAGCTTAAATATAGGAAGAATGATAACTTGATCGCCAAAATCCAATGGGCAGAGAGGCATAACTCAAATAAACTTAGCGCCACAAAAACCAGGCACACAATCAGCCACGTGAGACCCGCCCAACCGTATCCATTTTTTAATCCAATACCGCAGACAACGCTGGCGATGCCCAATAGCACGGTCGAGATAACTCCGGGCAATTGATTGCAGATCGAGTCCCAGGCATACACTTCCGCACCGAAATCGCTGAAAATCATCCAGTTCATCAGATACATGTTGTAGAGCGCCAGCGGGGCGCCGAAAATCGATATCAAGCCGACAATCAAAGCCTGGCTTTTGCGATGGTCAGCCATCCCGCACTACTTAAAACACGAGCGCGTTAAGCTCTTCCTGAATGCGGACCAATGCCATGGGGTCTGGGTCGGCGGACAGGACTTGATACTCCTGCTTGGTGCGAACGTGCAGGTAAGTCTGCACGCCGCTTTCCGGGCGCCCCTTGGAGCGCAGGATGCGCTTGCGCTCCAACAGCAGCGCCAAGACTTGCTTGAAGAGTTCGCGGTCTTCGGCGACTTCGGCCCCATCGGCCTCAAACATCGACAGGAAAAGCTCCTCACTGGTGGCCAAGGCATGTGCGCGGGCTTCCTTCTCCTCCTCGCCGCGCGGCTTAACTTCGCGGCCCCAACGGCCAAGGACGGCCTCCGGGCGGGGAAAGTCATCCACCTTGGCCTCCGAAACGTCGGCGCGTTGCAGCTGCCCCTCTTCATCGCGGTAGAGAAAACACACGACCTCATCGCCAATCTCAAAGGCTTCACCGGAGACGGCGCACTCCCGGGCCAGTGGTTTAATCTGCCAATCCATTACAAACCCATTTTCTCGCATCCACCCCCCAACGCCAAGGCAATACTCTGCCCCGACGCGTATTTTTTATCGCCGCAGCCAGCCGGTGCCCCATGCTGGCCCAAGACACTTACACCATGACCAGCTACGCTTTCATGAATCAAGAGCACCGCATCCGCAAGGCGCGGACAGTGCTCGCCATCATCGGGCAGCACATTGTGCCGGCCGAGGCCAAGGTGCTGGAGGCAGGCACCGGCAGCGGTTTCATGAGCGCGTTCTTTGCCGATAACTTTGGCTCGCTGGACAGCGTGGATGTCGTCGACGAACGACAGGTGCGCGAAGGCTACCGTTTCCACCAAGTGGACACCGCGCACATGCCCTTTGAGGATAATTCGTTCGATGTCGTCATCAGCAATCAGGTCATTGAACACATCGAAGACCAGCGCCTACATCTGGCGGAGGCATTCCGTGTGCTGCGGCCCGGCGGCTTCCTTTATGTAGCAACGCCCAACCGCTACTGGCCCCGCGAGGTGCATTCCAGCATCTTCTTTCTTGGTTACCTGCCCCAACACATGGCGGCAAAAGTGTTCGAGAAAAAGCGCGGCAAAGCCTGGGACGTTTACCCGCTGAGCTACGGACAACTGACCAAACTTCTGCGGGCGCACACCGACACGGTTACCAACTATGCGCCACGTATCATCCAGGCCCCGGAGCAATTTCACTATGTCGCCAATCAAAAAGACCGCAGCCTCCAGCGGGCCGTTAACCGCCTGCCCGAAAGCGTCTTGTCCCTGCTGACGCACATCATGCCATCGTTTTTCCTCGTGGCGCAAAAGCCGCCAGGCGCAGGGCTGAGCGATTAATGGAATAATTTCGCGTCGCAATTCCTCAGCATTATTTGTGAATAGCTTAGACTTGCGAATGGCCATGAGCACAGAAAACTAAGAATGTTTACCTACTAGCTGACCTAACGACTTTAGTGACTCATCCCGGAAAAATATACGCCATTGGCGACGTGCATGGCTGCAGCCGAGAGCTGGAGGACTTGCTCAATCTGCTCGATCTTGGCCAACACGATATGGTTGTTTTCGTGGGAGATCTGGTCAACCGGGGGCCGAACTCCGCCGAAGTGCTCAAAATCGCGCGCGAGCTACCTGGCAGCTACTGCCTACTGGGCAACCACGAGCTGCGCCTCTTGCGCTACCACGAATCGCAGGACCGCTCCATCCTCAAAGACTACGACTGGGAAACCATCCCCAAGCTGAACGACGCCGACTGGCGCTTCATGCGGGAGTTTCACCTAAACCTCCACTTCCCCGGCCTGCAAACCGTCATCGTCCATGGCGGGTTTCTGCCCAACAAGCCCTGGGACGACCAACCGGCAGACGTCGTTACCCAGATTCAGGTTTACAACAAGAAAAGCGGGGCTTGGGGCAAGCGCTCCGATGTCTCCAACGGCGAGACGTGGATGAAATACTGGCACGGCCCGCCATTCGTGGTCACCGGCCACACACCGCGCTCCAAAGTCGTCCGCACCAAATGGTCCATCTGCATTGACACCGGCTGTGCCTACGGCGGCAAGCTAACGGCCTACGAGCTGACCCAGCAAAAAATCATCCAGGTCAAGGCGCGGGAAACCTACGTGCAGAAAACGCTCTCCTCCGCTATATAGCGCATTTTCATCTCTAGGAATAAAGTCAGAGTTTTGTTGCGCGGCCGGCTTCTGCCCTTACAACTTATCGGCATGAAACAGTTTTCCATGCTCATCGTCGCCCTCTTTGCCCTGGCCCTATCCGCCCAGGCATCGACCCCACCGGCATCCGCCTCGCAACACCTCGAGACCCTGCTCTTAGCGATTGAGAAGGATGATATTAAAACCTTTCACTCGGTTTGCAATGAGACCATGCAATCAGCGATGACCCCGGAAGTCCTTCAGCGCGTCCACGATCAAGTTGGCGCAACCATTGCTGGTGGCTACACTGCGACTTATTGGGGTGATGTCACCCGCCCGGATGGTGTAAAAGGCTATTTTTGGAAGCTGAGCTTCACCACCAAGCCCAACCACGACCTCGTCGCTGAGATGTGGGTGCGCGATGGCAAAGTCGCCGGTTTCTTCTTAAGATAGTTCGGTCCAAACACCGATCAATCCACCACGCGACAAGGCAGCATCGCAGCGTCCTTCATGCCGTGGATGATCTTCTTGTCCGCCGGGCAGAAGGTTGCCAGGCAGGCCGACAGTTTGGCCTGATCGCCCTCTACCAGGAAATACGGCGTCAAACGCAGGCGGCCCTCCATCTCGTAAACCGCCTCACCGTCCTCCGAAAACACCGGATGCTT
This sequence comes from Cerasicoccus sp. TK19100, assembly GCF_027257155.1. Classification (NCBI taxonomy): domain Bacteria; kingdom Pseudomonadati; phylum Verrucomicrobiota; class Opitutia; order Puniceicoccales; family Cerasicoccaceae; genus Cerasicoccus; species Cerasicoccus fimbriatus. Next base: position 68,186 of record NZ_JAPWDU010000007.1, on the reverse strand, counting down.
CAGGCGGACCGGCTTACGGTAATCCTGCAAAATGTGCAGCGTCTCATCGGCCAAATCGACGGCCTCTTCGATCGCCTGTTGCCAGTCTGCCTTGGAGCTGTCGCTACCCAGCGTGACACTGCGCGCGCCCCAGGCGGTTTCGTGAAAGCCGCTGGCCTTGATGATTAAGTTGCGCTCGCGCTGGCTGGCCTCCGCAAGCTGCTCCCATTCGCGGATGGGCTTGCCATCGACCCACGGCGCGTCGAGCACGGCGTTGGGCGGGAGCTCCACCGGATCAATAATCCAGGAATGCGGCACGACCTTCTTCAGCGCCTTAAAAGAGCGGCGGGGTAAATTCTCACGCCAGTAATCGTCCAACACCGGATGGTGCAGCAGGGCCAGGTTCAGCTTCTCTTCCTGATAGGCTTTCATTGGCGGCGAGACGACCACACCGCCATCTTCCGCCACGCGTAAGATATCCTGCGCCGTCGAGACATTGCCCACATCAAACAGCTCCCAGAAACGGTAAATAATGTCGACCTCCTCCGGGTTCCCTTCGACCGGAATGCACAAGCTGTCCCCCATCGGCATCAGGTCGTCCGGGTGGCGCGCATGCACGCGCAGCCCACGCTCACGCAGTCGGGCAGTCAAGTAATCAAACTCCGGTCGGTAAACGGCGGCTTCGTCGCTGACGATGACGGCGATCAGCGGGTTCTCCTTCTTCGGTGCCGTCGCGGCGAGGCATCGATACCAATCCTCCTCCACTTGGCCAACGCCACCCACGATGTCGGGCGCGAATTCGCGCTCGTTCATGCCGTAGAGTCGGTTGAGGAATGCGGTCAGCCCCAAGCCGCCGGGAACGCTGTCCATCTCTGTCAGGGCAAAGCCGTCTTCGGTCTGCAAGAGATCCGGGCGTAGCACGAGCGGCACCTGCCCCTTAAACTCCTTTAACCGGGCATGCTCGATCAGCCGGCGCGGCTTTCCACGGTCCAGATAACTGCACACCCAGGGGGCCGTCAGCTCGCGATTGCGCAGGAGGTTTTTCCCCTCGGCACAGCGGCGGTAAAGGTTGTCGAGCGCCAGATAAAAATCCAGGCACGCCTGCCCGATTTGTTCGAGTGCGTTGATTTGCTTGCTCGTAAGCCGCCAGGGTTCGGGCGACAAGCGCCAGGTTTTGTTCTCGAACAAAGGCTGTGCGGCAAGCGCGTCTTGGATTTGCTGATAGGATAGCCCCGCCATGCGTTGATATAGAAGCTACGGACCTTCATTGCGCAAATGAAATTTGCGATCTTCCGGACCGAAAAAACAGCATACAAACGCCAATTCTCAGCAATCTCAGATACCTTTCGTGGTTTTTTCATCACACATTGCCTAAAGGTTTGCGCTGTTCACGCTGATGTCATTAATTTGTAATTACCATGCTGAAGCTGCTGCTGCTCCAGATTGCTATTATCCTGCTGATGGCTATGCCGACCACTCAGGCAAAGACCGATTTAAAATCGGCAGAGGGCATACGCATTCCGCTGTTCGATGAAGCCAGCGGGGATCGTTGGGCGAAGCTCGAAATTGCCAGCATCCAGCCCACTGCCCCCAAATTTGGCCCATTCCAACTGGGCATGATGGACCATCTGGCATTCGACTCGGCGACTTTCAAATTCAGCTACTGGCCGGAAAATAACGCCCTCGCTCCGAAATTCCGGCGACTGCTTTCAGATGGGGGGTTGCCAGAACTAGACGTACGCCTGGTGCGCATTGAATGCGAACGCCACTGGTCGCTGACGCTTCGCGACGCGCGAATCCTGATCACTCCGACCATGTGCCAAATCCACGCCAGCTCAGGCTCGGTCTTAACGCCCAATGGCATGACATCCCTTTCGAATCTCTCTCTAATAACTCAGCCCATCAACGGATCCCTCCACCTGCACCATGGTAACAGAAAACTTCTCGAACTGGAATTGCCTCAAGCGCAGCGCTAGCCTCGCTGCATTAAGCGCATCCATCATCGCGGCACCAGCCCTCCACGCTGACGCCGCTACAGATATTGCGAATGCCCGCACTGCGCTGGAAAACGATAACCTAAATCTGGCGCAAACCTACCTGGTAAACGCCCTGGTTCAGGAGCCTAGCAATGATGAGGCCAACATGCTTATTTCCGCCGTCAAGCTGATGAGAATCGTCGAGCAGCCGGAATTTTCATCTCTGATGGCCAGCGCCGGCCTAACCAATTACGTCCCGGATCTTTTCAATCTAAGCGCCGATGTGGAATACTACATCATGGACGCAGAGACTCTGACCAGCGATGCAGCATGGACGGTAGATACGGTCAATTTCAAGCCCGACAACTTCTATGGCTATATCAATGTCTCCTGCGCCCAAAGCGGCATACTCGCGCCGGGAGAAAAATCGATACTTACCGTATCCACGGTCGATGCACACACCGTTTCATTTGCGCTAGAATTGGAGACCAACAACTTCGATGACGTATTTATGATCTACGTGGACGGGGAACTGAGCTTCGAATACCAGGGTGCCGTTAACTGGACAGAAGCCTACCTCTATTTTGGCGATGCTGCCCCCCACGAAATAGCCTTTGTGTTTGAGAGATCATCGGACACACCGGTCGGAAACAGTTTTGCTCGGATTGATAATCTGCGATTCTATGGACAAGACCCCAACGCAGGCCAGCTCACCGACTCCGGCAGCGGATTAACCGGCGCGCTGGACACCACCTTGATCACCAACTCAACACCAGGCCAAACGGTGGAAATCGGCGAACCAACCGAATTTCCCATTTTCAGCGAAACCTTCTCCGGCGATGAAATCGCAACATGGCTCGATGATGAGATCATGCCAACGTTGCAGGAAGTCGTAGACCACATGGATGAGATAACCGATGTCAACTTCTCCTCCACAATCTACGACGACGATATGCTCGTGGATTACGCGGACACCAGAGGCGTAAAAGCCGTCGCCGAGAGCGGTATCGCCACCATCACCATGGTCAACGCTCACAACGTGGATGTACTACTACGCACGATTGGCGACCGTCAGTTCCTGCGCTCCAATCCGGAATGGTTTAATGATGGCAGCCCCGTCCACCTGCAGTGGCTCTTTGGCACCTTTCCTGAATTTACAAAGCTCAATCCGGGTGCCGATCTGGCAACCGCAAAAGCAGCCTGGCTTCGCTTCTGGTCCGCCTACCAAAGTGCCGCTGATCTAATCCTGGCGCGCACGGACAACAACAATCACCTCTTTAATAACATGGAGTATGGCCCATTGCCCGGAACGGAGTGGTTCGTCCAAACGGTCGTGACCAACGGTGACGGCAGTGCTGTTCAAGCTGGTGAAACGGACTCATTCAATCAGCAGGATTCAGTGCTCTCCATCCCGGTCAGCGGCCCTGGGACGATCGAGTTCTGGGCTTACTTTACCAATATCGAAGGCAGCCCGTTTCCATCCAATTATCTAAACCTGTCGTCCACGGTCGAATCCTGGAACAGCTTCGCATCCTTCAATGCCCCGGAGACTCCGGGTTGGAACCAGTATACGGCCTTTGTTCCAGATGGTGTTACCACTGTCCACATTGTGTTTCAAAAATACTCCAATCCCGACAACACCGTCTTCATCGATGATATGTCATACACACCCGAGGGAGGCTCGCCCGTTCCCTTGACCCCCACCGCTACCGCACTGGACTTCGCATTGGGTGCATCATTTGGCGCTTATTCAGATCCTGCGCAAATCGGTCTCGAGCGCACGCTATCGAGCGTCGAGGACGAGGAGTTCCGCCGCGAGTTCCAGCATTTCATCGATTCGATGGATAGCGAGCTGGACTGGAACGGCCAAAAGTTCACCAGCGCACCTTACTTCAGCAACAACGTCGACCCCGCCTACCTGCGCCCGGTCTTCTACTTAAATTTTGCCATTGAGGGCACCTTCCCCGACTCGACCTTTGCCGGCATCCTGCCGCAAACCGACAATGATGCACTTTACGAAATCATTCGTAGCGATTTGCCCAGCTTTTATGACGTCTACGATGGCCTGCATTACGAGCGTCTGATGGATAACCAATCGCTCAGCCGGTTTTTCGCCTTTGAAGTTTATGAGTCCCCCCTGGGCGAGCAAATTACCTACTACCTTTACGACACAATGCTTGATTCACTCGTGAATGTGAAGCTACAGCGCAATAATGGCCTCACAGACACTTGGCGCTCCAATGGCGACGGCCTCGGCTCCGACCCGTTTGAGTTTTACTACCAGGAAGAGGAAGAGCCAACATTGTTCGGGATCGAATACAAGGATACCCTCTTCAACGGCGACAGCGCATTTTACCGCTCAGTTTTCGAACTCAACAACGGCCCACTTCAGGGCGAATAATCGTCTACTGAATCTAAGCTAGTGTATTTTAATGGCGGGCGGTCATCGGAACAACGATGGCCGTCTCTGCTACCGCGACCAGCTTTGATTGCAGTATGGATCATTCCCCGCCTCAATCAAAAGCAATCTCAGGGTGAGCTCGCCACAGGATCAGGCGTTGATTTCCACGGCGAGTAGAGCGCGTCGTCCTCCGTGTAAAGCCGCTGGTCCGGCCCCGCTGAGCGCACCTCGATTCGATCCAGTGACAGTTGATGGAAATAATACGGTTGCCCCCAGCGATCCGTTAACTCGCCATCGATAATCGCCGGATGGTTCGGCGGGACAAATGCCAAACGCGACGGATTATCCCCCGTGAGCGCCTGCGTGAATTCAGCATTCAGGCTCATGGGCCGGCGCTGGCTTTTCCATACACCAAACATCTGCACCAGCAATTGATGAACGTTCGCTACGTCGTCCTGAGCAGATAAATCAGGCGCATTCAGCCTAGCCGCGACCGGATTGAGCGGTGCGCGATACAGCCCTCCCTTTTCAGCGACCGGGCTGGGCTCAGTCTCATTCTCGACCGACGGTGGCTCTGTGGGTAATTCCGGCACAACAATGGGCGGCTCAGTGAGCACCTCTTCCGATCGCGATAAATACCAAGTCATCCCAATCGCCAGAATCAAGCCCAACCACCAACCTATGCGCTTAGGGTCCATCGTTACTATCCATTAAATTACTTTGCGACGCAAAGTTAGAGACGATACATAGTTACCCCATCATCCCCAGTGGCCCAATTGCGCCCGGCGTGTAGAAATTCCCCACGTTAGGCAGCACGGTCGACAAGTCCGACGGACTCACCCCAAACCACAGCGCCAGCTCCCCAAAATATTCATCAACCGAAGTCGACGGAATTAGCCGGCCACGGCCAGTGTCCAGCGGGTTGCCCGCGTAAAGATCCGGATAAACGCCATAGATATTTGCGCCGTTCACCGCACCACCACAAACGAAATGATTGCCGCCCCAGGCGTGGTCAGAGCCCTCACCGTTCGAAGTCAGCGTGCGGCCAAAGTCAGAGGCCGTAAAAAGCGTCACATTGTTTTGCTCGTTGATCTCCTCCATCGCGGCATAAAAGGCACCGACCGCCTGGCTGATTACCGGCGCCATGTCGGCCATGTTTCCCAGAACTTCATCGTGGTGATCCCAACCACCAAACTGCACAAAGAACGTCTGCCGCCGCATCCCCAGTGCCGAGTGCGCGGCGATGGTCCGCGCCACCATTTGCAACTGCGCGCCGAGGTAGGTCTCGGGAAAAACGGTCGTCAGCTCGATGCCCTCGGTCGCAGCGGAAAACTCCTGGTGCGCCTCCAGTGCATTCTTCGTTGAATGGGCAAAAGTCTTTTGAAAAAGGTTCTGATATTCGATGTCCATCTGGCTATCCACAGCCGCGCCACGCGCCGGATAACCGCCCCACCAGTAGTCGTAGGTATCCAGTCCCTGCGATCCATCAGAGCCGATCGCATATTGAAAGGTGTTGTTGCCGTTTTGCCAAACGTTACTCCCCGCCACCGAAATATTCATCGAGATGCGGTCGTTGTCATTGAGCGAATGCAGAAGGTCCGCCGTACGTCCACCCCAGCCGATCGCATCCCCGCTTTGCGGAACTGAAGTCTGCCACTGCTTGATCTGGTCTGCGTGCGAATACAGGCCCAGCGGCAGGTTCACCAAATCATTCTGATACTGGCTAAGCGTCGTGGGCTCGATCAAGGTGCCGACATTCGCCACCCAAGCCAGGTTACCATCGTTGAACAAATCACGCAGCTCGCTCATGCCGGGATGCACACCCAACTGCTTGCCAATTGGCGTGGCTATATTCAGCGGCAGGAGTTCGTTTTGCGGGAGCGCCAAGTCCGCGCGCACGTTGGCGTATTCATTGTATTCATCCGTGCCCGACGGTGCCAGAAAGTTAAACGAGTCCGCCCCACCTGCGAGGAACAGACAGACCATCGCGCGATAATCCGTACCTCCCGGCAGCGGTGTCTGCGCGGCAGCAGTGCTCGCCATCCGCAGGTTGAGCAGAGTCGAAAACAACGCCGTCGAACCAACGGCGGCACAGCTGGCTTGCCCCAGGAACTGGCGGCGGGATAGATGCGGTTGTTTGCTCATTTTACTTTGTAATGTAAAGTTACTTTGCCATCCAAAGTTATCGTAGCACAGCAGCATCCGCCGATGACACGATTAGATAGATGGCCGATTGGACTTTAAACTCGTCACTCGCGTTGGCGTATTCCGGCCGCGCCAACATCATGCGCAGCGTCTCATGAAGCTGCGGGCTCATGTTTCCGAAGGTCAACAGCGTATCGAGGTATTCAATCAAGGCGTCGACGTCATTCACAAGCGCAACGGCGGGTGACAAGTCCAGCGTCACGTAGTCGCTTGCGTCCTGCGGCCAGTTGAGCCGATTCTCGATGGCTTGGCGCAACTGATTCGGAATCGAGATACCCGTCACGGCCGTGAGAATTTGGAACTCCGGTGCCACCAGTCCGGCATTGCGGATAGCGCCCAGTGGCTGATAGTCCGGCGAGAAGAAATTAAATACACTCGGCGAAGAGAGCGGCTGTTGCCCGAAGGCACGGTTCACCCAGAAAATCGGATAATTGCCACTAGGCGAAGCTGCATCGAAGGCGCGGGCCAGGCCCACATAGCGTAGATAATTTTCGCGCAGCATCCCGTGCTCCAGATCGCTGATCATATCCGCTTCGCGTGCCTCATCATCGAGCAGGATGGCCCGAATCACCGACTGCATGTCGCCGCGCACACCAGTGGGATTATGCGGGCCGCCACCGTTAAACGCTTCGGCTACCCGCGCCACGTAACCGTTGGATGGATTCGACGTAACCAGGCGCTGGATCAGCAAGCGGCCGATAAAGGGCCCCACGTTCGGGTGGTTAAAAATGACATCCAACGCGCGGTCGATGTCGTTGGCCGCGTAGTTCGCCTCCGGGCTTTCGGGATCATTCCCGGGGAGCTCCACGCCGAGAATGGTCTTAGGCCCCTGCTCATGAAAATACTGCTGCACATGCATGCCAAGCTCTTCACTCCAAACCGAATAGGGACCTTCCCAGATGGTCATCGGCTCCGTGTAAGTGCGCCAATACTCGTCGTTCGCAACCGTCGGCCAGTAGAATTCCCACCACAGGCTGGTATCGCCCTGCCCCCAGCTCATACCAGTGAAGACACTGGCTAGATTGGTGATGTCGCTGTTGCTATACGTTGGGATCGGCTGTCCGAATTGATCAAGTTGCCGCGTGCCGTCTTCATTGAGCATCCACAGCCCGATGGAAAACAACTGCATGATTTCGCGCGCGTAATTTTCATCCGGGAAGCGGTTAATGGACGGATCCGCGGGCAGGTTACCACGGTGGCTGAGAAACACCCCCATACACGGATGATAAGTCACCGCCTCCAGCAGGTCCCGATAGTTGCCGAACGAATGCTCCAACAGCATATCATAATAATTGAGCATCCCAATCGCATTGCCATCCAGTCCGCCGTTGGTGTCCGAAATCACCAGGATCTCGCTTAGCGCAAACGCGACTCGCTGGCGAAGTGGGTCGGGCGCATTCATCGCCTGCTGCCACCAGGCTAGCATCTTGTGGTGCGAGTAAGGGCCACCAATCGCGCCACCAAATAAATCCCAATCGTAGCTGAGCAGTATCGGCTCATGCTCGCCGATTGGCTGGGCGAACTGATCGGCGATCCAAGCATCGAAGCCCACGGCCTGCACGTCGGCAATGGTATCCGGCGTCGGCCCAAATGTCGCTTGCGCCAAAAATCGCGAGGCCTCGCGCGCAGATATGCCCGCACTACTGTCGGCAATCGTCATGGTCGCGACACCCGGTGTGCCCACGGTGTAGTCCGCTCCACTGTTTATCGTCAGCGAAATCGTTTCGGCACCTTCACTCTGACCGTCTTCAATCGCGCTCACCGGAACCCAAGCGGCAATCTGACCGAGCGCAAAATCGATGGACGCATTCGACATTGCGTAATCGACACCCGGGGTCGCGCTTCCGCCAAAAGACAACGCCACCGTCATCGCATCCAATCCGCCCGTGCGTTGGATTAGAAAGTATCCCGGCACGGCCCAGGCTTCATCAATCTCCGATTGCAACGCAGCGACGGTCACCACATTGCCCGCGGCCAGCGCCGTCTCAATGCGCGCGAGATCATCCTGGCTGTAGCGTGCGGTATTGGCCGTGTCTGGATCGAAACCCAGTTCCAACTCCTCCCAGTCAAACACACCGTCGCCGTCCGAATCGAGATCCGTAACGACAATGCGGAAAAAGCCTGGGTGCGCGGCAAAGTCCACCTGCGCCTCTTGCGCTGCAGCCTGCCCGTTAAAGGTTGCCAGCGGTTGCCACGGTCCGCCGAGCACCGGCGCATATTCGAGCTGATACAACTTACCGCTGGAGCCCATCCAGTCTAGCCGCAGCATGTTGCCGCTGGCCTCGACATCCATGACCTTAAAATTCGACGACGGATCAAACGGATCCGTGCCTGCCTCCGCCTCGGCCAGGTTTGTCATCCCGTCGCCATCGGCGTCACCTCCCGGCAGCAGACCCTGCGCCTGATAACGCATTTCCCAAACATCGCTTTGCGCGTTGCCATTTTGATCTACCTGCCCACTCGCCTTCCAAGAGAAGAGCGCAGCGGCGACAATAATGCCAATGAATAAGGTCTTCATGGTTGGATATATTTAAAGAGGTATTAGCGGGCTGTTTTGCCATTCACTGCAAAAGTGGGGTTAGAATGCCTCACACCCCATGAGCCCACAACCTCACAAACACAACCGCACAGCGCCTACAGCGGGTTTCACTAGAAATTAGCGAAAACTGGGGGGTGAAATGCGATTTTCAGCCGCTTTCAAAATATATTTTTAACGATTTCAGCGCGCCCGCATACGGATCGTGTGCAAGCAATCAAAGCTGCAATCGGCGAGCTGAACGGACTCACCATATAGCCGGTGGTAAAGCCGGTCGCCCAAGACAAGGCCCATCTCTTCGCGCAACACACGAAGCACCGCGCAGCGCGAATAAAGCCCCCACGCATCCAGCACACACGAGGCCTCGCCAAAATATGGAAACCCGCGAATCCAGCCATCGCCCAGTGCCACGGGCAACCGACAGATTTGCCAATGCAGCGGAACAGACGCCGACACGGTAAACTCACTTGGGGCCGCGATCCGAACCCCGGGACTGACAACCATACTTTGCATTACAGAGTTACTTTGTAATGCAAAGCTTATCTTTGTTCCAGACAAAAAGAAACGGCTCCGGTTACCCGGAGCCGCCCTTTACCAGTCTTGTCAGTCTTGTCTTGCGTCAGTCTGTTTTCTTTCCAGCTGAGAATTCTTATTGGCAGGCTTCGCATTCGCCGCCGTTCATCAGGGCGTCGAGGCTGCAGGCCTTTACCTCTTCTTCGGTGTATTGCTTCTTGGGCGCTTCGGCGGCAGGAGTTTCCTCTGCCTTGCCGGCGATGCCGCGCACTTCCTTCTTCACGCTCGTGGTGGCCTTCTCGATATTGGAGGCACCCAGCGTGCGCAGGTAGTAAGTGGTCTTCAGGCCCTTGCGCCAAGCTGCGCGATACATGTGAGAAAGCGTCTTGAGGTCTGGTGTTTTCAAGAAGAGGTTCACGCTCTGGGATTGGTCGATCCACTTTTGGCGACGCGCAGCCGCGTCGATAAACCACTCGTAGCCAATACCAAAGGCGGTCGTGTATTTCTCCTTAATGTCGTCCGGAATGCTGTCGATGTTTTCGAGTTCGCCATCGAAGTACTTCAGTTGGTCGAGCACTTCATCGGTCCAGAGCCCGATCTTCTTCAGGTCGCGAACGAGGTGGTGGTTCAGCACCACGAAGTCACCGCCCAGGTTGCTCTTCACGTAGAAGTTCTTGTAGTAAGGCTCGATGCAGGGGCTAGTGCCCATGATGTTCGAGATGGTCGCGGTTGGCGCGATGGCCAGCACGTTGGAGTTGCGCATACCCTGCGCGTTGATCTTGGAGCGCAGCGAATCCCAGTCCATCTTGCCACCACGGGGAACATCGATCTCCAGGCCGCGCTCGGACTCAAGCATGTCCAGGGTGTCACCGGGCATCAGGCCGCGATCCCACTTGGAGCCCTTAAAGGTCGAGTAGCTGCCACGCTCGGCGGCCAGATCGCTCGATGCCTCATAGGCGTAGTAGGCAATGGCTTCCATGAACTCGTCGTTAAACTCAACGGCACCTTCGGAGGCGAACGGAATGTCTTTGATGTAAAGCGCGTTCTGCACACCCATGACCCCCAGGCCGATCGGGCGGTGGCGACCATTGGAGGTAGCAGCGGCCTTCGTCGGGTAGAAGTTGATGTCGATGACGTTGTCCAACGCACGGACCGCAACCTGGATCGTGTCGCGCAGCTTTTCGAGGTCGATGTTGCCATCGGCGTCGAGGTGGCTGTCGAGGACGACCGAGCCGAGGTTACAAACGGCGGTTTCGTCTTCGGAAGTATTGAGCGTGATCTCGGTGCACAGGTTGGAGCTGTGGATAACGCCCACGTGATCCTGTGGCGAACGCACGTTGCACGGGTCCTTAAAGGTGATCCATGGATGACCGGTTTCGAAAAGCATGCGGAGCATGTTTTTCCACAAGTCGATCGCCTTCAGGGTGTGGCCCCAAACTTCGCCGGCCTCGGCCTTGGCTTCGTATTCGAGATACTTTTCCTCGAAGGCCTTACCGTAAAGGTCGTGCAGCTCTTTGGCTTCGTTGGAGCGGAACAGGGTCCACTCACCACGCTGCTCCATGCGCTTCATGAACAAGTCTGGAATCCAATTCGCGGTGTTCATGTCGTGCGTGCGGCGGCGCTCGTCACCGACGTTGCGGCGCAGTTCCAGGAAGTCGAGGATGTCGTTGTGCCACGTTTCCAGATAGGCGCAGCCGGAGCCGCGACGCTTGCCGCCCTGGTTAACCGCGACGAGCTGGTCGTTGTGCAACTTGAGGAACGGAATCACGCCCTGGCTTTCGCCGTTGGTGCCCTTGATATAGGAACCGGTGCCACGAACCGCGGTCCACGAACCACCCAGACCACCGGCCCACTTGGAGAGGAAGGCGTTCTCGGCAATGCCGCGGTGCATGATGGACTCGATGGAGTCATCGACCTTGTAAAGGTAGCAGGACGAAAGCTGGCTGTGCGTCGTGCCGGAATTAAACAACGTCGGCGTAGATGAGCAGAAGCGGCGGCTCTTGTAGAGATTGTAAAGGCGGCAGACCCAGCCTTCGCGATCTTCCTTTTCGTCAATGAAGAGGCCCATCGACACACGCATCCAGAAGAGCTGCGGTGTTTCGAGGCGCTTGGCCTCCTTGCGGGATTTGTCGATGATCAGGTAACGATCATACATCGTTGAAATGCCGAGGTAGTCGAAGTCGAGGTCGGCCGACGGATCGAGGGCGTCGGCGAGGCGGTCCAGATCGTAGTCGAGCAGACGCTTGTCGAGGCGGTCCAGCTCCACGCCGCGCTTGAGGCAGCTCTTGAAGTAAAGACGATGCGCGGACTTGAGGCCTTCGATGCCGTCGCGAACGATGTCCCAGTCAAGCACTTCTTCGTAAATGTAGCTCAGCAAAATACGGCCCGCAAACTTCGAGAAGTCGGCGTCCTTTTCGATGAGGCTCTTGGCGTTGAGAATGATCGTGCTGCGCAGGTCTTCGCGGGTCATTTCCGCATAGAGCGAGCGGCGCAGCTCGGACTCGATCTGGTCCTTGGTCAGGCAGAGGTCGAGGCCGATGGAGGCAAAGTCGATGCGCTTGCGGAGCTCGGCCGGGTCCCAGAATTCGGTGCTGCCGTCCTTGGCCGTCAGCATGATCATGGAGTCCTGGCGGCTGTCGTCGGCGGCGGCTTCGGCTTGTTGCTCGCGGAGGCGGCGACGGTGCGCGCGATAGAGAATATACGACTCAGCGACCTTGAAATGGCCTTGGCGCATCAGCTCCTCCTGCACGATGTCCTGCACCTGCTCGATGTGGATAAATGACTCGCCGAGGTTGCGAACGCGCTCGGTAACACCACGCGAAACCGGAACCGCCGGAGTGGAGTCAAGATGCTGCGAAAGGAAGGACTTGCGCACGGCGACTTCGACCTTGTTCTGATCCCACGGCACCACTTGGCGGTTGCGGCGGATCAGGCGCACATTGACCGGCTCGGGCTCATCGGCACCAGCCACGCCATTGCGGCGCTGCGCCACGAGGCTGCGCGCGACGTCATGCGCGTCGTGCTCGATGAGGGCTTTTTCAATGATCAGGTTGATGTCGAGATCGGTCAGCGTGATGTCGCCCTTGCCCGAGATCTGGCGCGCAATGTTCTCGCCCACTTCCTTGGCAATCTGCGCAACGAAAGCCTGATTCTGGTCGGTGAAAATTTCGTTTTCCTCACGCGAAAGCATGAGGTCGGTAAGCGCGTTGCCAATAATTTCGGCCACTTCGGCGAGCTCAAACTCACGCTCTTCGCCAGCGAGCTCAACCTTAACATCGGGGTGCTTAACATCTTCGACAACGACCTCGCGCCAATTAAAGCGCTGCTTCTGGTCGGCGGGTGTGGCGACAATGCGCTTCAGGGCGATATCTTCATCAAAAGAAAAATTAGTGATCATAAGACAGACGGACAGTTTGAAGGTAAAATCAGGTTAGGTGAACAAATAATATGGGAGAAAGCCAGAGACAGCAAAGCCCGGCGGTGTGTGTTTTTAGTAGTGGCGTGATGGCGACCCACCGTGCGGGACAAACAAGAAGACAGCACTCCCGAAAGGGCAGCTCAAACAGAAGTTGTTGGAACTTATGCGCATATCAACTTTTTCTTTCCCTTACACTAGATATAGCGTCGCTTGGCGTTTTCCATACAAGATGTAGTAGTAGCGTTTGTCAAAATGTTTATTGTGAAAAATGTTGTCCACCAGCCTAAACTTCACGCTGGCGACACTTTTTCGTCACCATTCCGTTAACTACCTGCTACTGGCAGATTTACGAAAAAGGACGATGCGCGATTCAACACAAAAACAAACCCGGGATGAAGCTTAACGCCAAGCGATAGACGCCGGGCAACATATTATCAGGATATTTTTGAAGTTTTTTCTGGTACTTTTTACAAGTACTATTAAACAAATAGGACATGGACTATAAACTCTTTCACAAAGACTGCATCGAAGGCATGAAACAACTGCCATCAAAATCACTGGATATAACAGTTACTTCACCTCCTTACAATCTAGGGATTAAATACTCAAAATACTCTGATAAATGCGAAAGAACCGAATATCTAGAATGGACACTAGATTGGACCAATCAAGTTTATCGAGTATTGAAAGATGACGGCTCCCTTTTCCTAAACCTAGGATCCAGCCCAAACAACCCACTTCTGCCACATCAAGTAGCACTACTATTGAGCGAGGAATGGACTTTGCAGAACACCTTTCACTGGATAAAATCAATTTCACTAGAAAAGAAAGATGGAGAGCACATATCAGCAGGGCACTTTAAGCCAATAAACTCAAAACGATACGTAACAGATTGCCACGAATACGTTTTTCATTTCACCAAAACAGGCAATGTGACACTCGACAGACTGGCTGTGGGCGTGCCTTATGCCGACAAATCAAATATTTCCCGCTGGGGACACACAAAAGGCAAAGACAGACGCTGCCGTGGAAATAATTGGTTTATCCCCTACAATACCATCCAGAACAGAAACAAGGAGCGGCCACACCCAGCTACATTCCCCTACCAACTTGCAGAAACCTGCATTATGCTTCACTCGGGAGGCAGGCCATGCTCGATTCTTGACCCTTTTCTAGGCATTGGAAATACCCTAACTGCAGCCCAAAACTGCGGCATGGCCAGTTTCGTAGGTTACGAAATAGACGAGCACTATCTAGATGAGGCAATTAACCTTACGACCGAAAACGCGACCATCCAATAATGATAAACTAGATAGTCCATCCTACGTTTTGCGCAACTTGGACTAAATTATCCAAATGCGCTTGCTGCTTAGCAATTTTCTCCTCGAAAAAACTTTTACCCTCACGCGCATCGTCAATTGTATCGATCAAAAAACAACCGCGGTTGCAGGTCGCAATAAAGAAATCTGATCCACGAGATTCAGATAAAACCGTCTGCTGGAACTGATTGTAGGTGATATTGATGCCATTCTCATTTAAGTATTCAACGATTACGCTTATCGGTACGGCATTCCGCCTGCCTAAAGCATGATTCATCATATACTCAAGAGTAAGCCGAACAGTATCTCCAGCGGAACGGCTTGCTATCTCTCTTTTTACGGCTGTGATCAAGGACATCAGTCAAAGAACAATGATAGAACAAAAATAGTCAATTTTTATTTATTTAGACCATTACTTAGTGCTTGCGGAGGAAAAGGCCGCGATCTCGCGACCGCGGCCCCATCCTTTCCATTTACCACCATGCCACTTTGATGGGCGTTTCCAAGGCGCCCGAGGCAAGTCGATTAAAGTTCGTCGTCATCGACAGCGTCCAGCGAGCTGGCCTTCTGATATTCGGTGACGCGGCCTTCGAAGAAATTCTGCTCCTTCTGGATGTCCATCATTTCGGCCAACCAGGGGAACGGGTTGCTTAGACCCGGATTGAGCGGCTTCAGGCCGCAGCTTTCGAGGCGGCGATCCGCAATGTAGTCAATGTATTGCACGAACTCGTCGGCGGAGAGGCCCACGGCGTTGATCGGCAGGCAGTCGCGGATGAATTCCTTCTCCAGCGCAATGCCTTCCTTCATCGTGTTAACCAAGTCTTCTTTGAACTCGGGCGTCCAGACATCCGGGTTTTCGTCGACGAGGTCCATCAGCAAGTTTCGGAACACCTCAATGTGGTTCGACTCATCGCGCAGCGTGTAGCGGAACATCTGGCCAATACCCGGGAACTTGTTCTGCCGGTAGAGGCTGAGCACCATGCCGAAGAGGCCGTAAAACTGCGTGCCTTCCATGACCTGACCGAAGAGGAAGCAGTTTTTCGCGAGCGCCTGCTTGTTCTCGGTTTTGGTGAGGTCGATGTCGCGGCGCAAAGAGCGCGAGTTGCTGACCACGAAGTCCGTCTTCTTATTGATCGTCGGAATGTCGGAGAACATCGCCTCGCACTCGTGCGGGTTGATGCTGAGCGACGAAATCATATAAACCAGGCTGTCGGCGTGGATATTCTCCTCGTGCGCATGGCGTCCCAAAACGAGCTTCAGCTCCGGCGCGGTTACCAAATCGCGCGTAACGTGCTGAATATTGTCACCCACGATGCCCTCGGCGGCGGAGAAATAGCCGATGGCCATCTTAATAATCCAGCGGTCGATGTCGGACACCGCCTTGGGGTCGCGCCATTGCTCGACATCCTTCTGCATGGGGATATCTTCCGGCTCCCAGTGGTTCGACTTCATGGTCTTGTAGAGGTCGTAAGCCCACTGATATTTCAGTGGAAGGATGTTGAAAAACATCGTGTCGCGGCCATTGATGATCTTCTTGGCGGCGAAGGCCTGCTCGGCTTTTTCTTTGTCCAGAACGAAGGATTTGCTACCGATGGTAACGGTGGTCGTGTCGGTGGTCGGCATGGCAGTTATGCGGAAGTTATTCAGGTTGAAGATTTAGCGAAAAAAGCAGTGTGTCGCGGCCGGTCGGCTCATTTGCGACGATGGAGTGAACGGTGGGTCAGATGAGCAAACATGTCAACACCTACCACTATATCTAGGGTAATTTTTACAAAAAGACCACTAGATGTAGGAATGGCTTGTCAAAAGAATTTAACGGGCAACTCAGGCGCATGCAACGCTGAGGGGAGGATGTCACCAGAATGCCACGAAAATGACCCAATCGACAAGGAAGAGATATTCTTAGTTACCGCCAAGTTATTCACAGCCCAAAAATCGTCTGCACCAACATCCGTAAAGGCCTAAAAATCAGGTAAATACAGTAGACGATCCGGTGTCGTTTTTGACGGCCGCGTGACAGCGTAAAATGCCAATCAACGAATCAATTCACAGCGACGGGTTACCAACACCGAGCAGCGACAGAGAAGTTTATGGAGTACGCCAGCCCTCTGGCGCTTTCGGATTTTGTGATCGTATCAGAATGCTCCACTGTCGCCATTTTTTGAAACGGATCGTTTCATCCTAAAGCGGCAGAGGGCTGCCGCACTCCAAAAGCCACTCCACTCAGCTAAACTATCCCACCCACTGTTCCAAGGCTTCGCGAAAAGCGGGACTCCACTCAGCAGGCTGATGGGTCTTGCCGGAGAGCTTACACACCGTACGTTTCCCCGCGCAATAGAGGGTCTCTTCGTCGCCGGAGAGAAACGCGAAGTCCATCGTCACGCCGGCGGCGCGGATGCGGCTCACCGTGTAGCGAATCAAGACCGGGCCCGGGTTGCGCAGTGGCTGTTTGTAGTCGATCTCCAGGTTGCGCACGACCACGTAGATATCCTCATCGCGTGCGGCGTTGAAGTCCAGCACGCCGAGCAGTTGCTGGAAAAACGCCTGCTGCGCGCGCTCCAGATGCTTCAGGTAGCGGCTGTGGTGGAGCACCCACAGGGCGTCGAGCTCGTCGAAATAAACCTCACTGCGAAATTCAAACGTTTTGGGCATGGCGACACCTTGGTGGCTCAGCGCCCGGATTGCAAATCGCGAGCCACATCGTCCAGCGCTTTCGCGAGGTCCACCCGTGGCGCGTAGCCGAAATCCCGGCGTGCGGCGTCGATGGAAAACCAGTGGCTCTTGGCGAGCTCTGTTGCGACAAAGCGCGTCATCGGCGGCTCCCCCTTGAGCCCAAAGGTGCCCCAAACCCACTCACACACGCCGCCGATCCTGGTCGCGGCCTGGGCGGATACTTTCTTCTCAATCGGTGGCACGCCCACGCGGCGCAGCAGGTCGTTAATCCAGTCCCAGAGGACCACCGGCTCACCGTCGGATAAAAAATACGCCCGCCCGCCACACGTGCCGTGGTTCAGCGCGTCGAAGGCCAGTAAATGCGCGGCGGCGGCGTTGTCCACATGGGTCAGGTCGACGCGATTACCGCCCTCCCCCACGATGCGCAGTCGGCCGGTTTTCGCCTTGGCCACCACGCGCGGCACCAAGTGCGGGTCGCCCACGCCCCAGATCAAATGCGGGCGCAGCGCACAAATTTTCACGCCAGCCTTGCCGTGCGCGGCAAGCAGCTCGCCCTCGGCAATGGCCTTGGTTTTCGCGTAGGGGCTTAGGCCATTGTTCGGGTTGAGCGGCAGGGATTCGTCGGCCCCTTCAAAGGCTTCCCCGGAAAAGGTAACACTCGGCGTGCTGGTGTAAACCAAGCGCTCGACGCCATGCTGCTGGCAGGCCTTGAGCACATTGCGCGCGCCGGTGACATTGGCCGCAAAGAAATCTTCCTCGCGCCCCCACACACCGGCCTTCGCGGCGACGTGGAACACCGCATCGCACCCGGCAACGGCATTGGCAACGGCGGCCTCATCAGCCAAGTCGCCCTGAATCACCTCCACGCCACGCGCGGCGTTTTCCGGCTGCGGCGAGCGCCCGTAGCCGCGCACCTCGTAGCCGCGCTCCAGCAGGAGCCCCACGATCCGCGACCCAAGAAAGCCGCCACTGCCGGTGACCAGGATTTTCATGCTGCTAGGTATGGCGAAATAAGCGGGCGCGTAAACTGGATTTTAAAAAAGGTAGAGCACCGTCTCACTGCCCGATCTTTGCTTTGATCGCGGCCCGGAGCTTGCCCATGTAGTCGGGCGGGAAGGTCCATTCACCGGTGGCGTCATTCCAAACGAGACCGCGCTCTGCGGGGGTCAGGTGGAAGTCGAGCGAGGCCAGGATATCGCTGCTGGTCCAGGGACTGTTGCGGAAATAGCCGTGGCCGTTGCCCTTGGTGGCGTCTTCGGCGTCGGATACATTGATTAGTTGCAGCTTCGGCGTGTTGCGCACGAAGTCCAGCGCTTCTGGCAACGCAGCGAGTGCATCGTGCGAGCCGCCGATCCGATTGCGGTCGAAAAGCCAGTCGCTGAAACCCAGCGCCATGTCTCCCGTGGAATTATAAATCGTAAACGTGTCCACTTTATCCAGCGCATCATCGGCCAGGAGCGCGCCGACCTTGGCCGCGCTCACATCACCGCTGACCAGGATCACGTGCCCCAAATGCGGTGCGCTGGAGTCGATGGCGATGTTGTGCAGGGTCTCGGCCGCCATGCGGGTGCCGGCACTGTAGGCGAGCACGTTGATCTTTTCCACATTGGTGTTATCGGCGAGAAATTGCAGGAAACGGCGGAACTCGCGCGCACTGTTCCCCGAGGCCTCGATGTCGCGCAGATAGGCGATAAAGCTGGGAGTCGACGGCCAGGAATAAGCGATCGTCACGCCATCATAGCCCATGAAGTGCCAAAACTCCGTCGCCACTAGCACCGGGTCGTCAAAGGGCGTTTTGTAGCCGTGGACGAAGATCAAAATCTCATTGTCGCCAGACTGCGCCAACTGGCGATTGATCAGTTCAGCAAAGGCCGCATCGGCGTCGGGCGTATCCG
The DNA here is from genome assembly GCF_027257155.1 of Cerasicoccus sp. TK19100. Classification (NCBI taxonomy): domain Bacteria; kingdom Pseudomonadati; phylum Verrucomicrobiota; class Opitutia; order Puniceicoccales; family Cerasicoccaceae; genus Cerasicoccus; species Cerasicoccus fimbriatus. Next base: position 49,271 of record NZ_JAPWDU010000007.1, on the reverse strand, counting down.
GCGTGGGATCTTTAACAAAGGGGTGGCGGGTGTTGGACAACACGCCCAGCTCGTCCACGCTCTCGATCTGAATAACCAAATCTTTGTCGCGCACGGCGCTGGTGCTGATCTTGCGCACGTCGTCCCAGTCGAGCTCGGAGTCCGTCAGCGTGACCTTCGCCACGCCGACCCGGACCACGCCATCGGTCTGCCCGCCGTAGAACTGCGAGCCAAACTCCCGGCTATCCGCATCGTCAACGACGCGCATGCGGTTGGTCGCGTAGAGCATCCCTTCGTAGGCATTGACGTCCCGGGGCCGCTCGACGCTAAGGCGGTCGATATCCGCCCCTTCGTAAACGGCGGGTGCCCGCATCACCTCAAGTTGGTAAGGCTTGCTGGCACACCCCACGAACAAGACAGCAATGGATAGATTCAACAGTAAGCAGCGCATGCAGTCAGGAGTAAGCCCACTGCCCAAACCCGACAACGCCAAAGTAATCGTTCCCGCATTGCCCACGGGGTGCCCCGATGGACTTTTCTAAAAAGCCCTATGGAGAGATTCAAAAAAGCCACTACTGTTGTTGGTACGACACAGCAGGCTATGTTGCCTCAACAACAGTAGTGTTGTTAGAGAAACAACAGTGGTGGCTTTTCCAAAACACAGCATAGGGCTTTTTGAAAACACAGCAGTAGGCTTTTCGGAAAAGAAGCATTAGGCTTTTGCAAAACACAGCGTAGGGAAACGCTCTTTTGGCTCAGTTGCTTCAGTTGGCGTGCTCCGGGCGGAAAACTGCCACTCCTCGGCGCTGACCGGGCAACACCAACGCGCTCTCGAGACGCAGCAAATGCCCCCGCATCCCCGCGCTGTGCCAGATTGACCCTGTAAATTTTAAAAGGCGACGTTTGACACCGCGCGGCATTACACTCTATAGCCGCTGCTGCTTTATAATATTCAACGCAAGACACACGTGAGCTATAAACTCTTCATCCCTGGTCCGATCGCTGTTTCGGAAAAGACCTATAACGCCATGACCCAATGGGTAATGGGCCACCGCAGCAAGGACTTCGTCAACCTCTTTCAATCCGTCCAGCCTCAGCTGCAGCAGCTGATGTATACGCAGGACCCCGTTTTCATCAGCACCTCCTCAGCCTGGGGCGTGATGGAAGGCGCGATCCGCAACGTCACCAAGAAGGGTGTGCTCAACTGCATGTCCGGCGCGTTTTCGGACAAGTGGAACGACGTCGCCGAGCGCTGCAGCCTGCCCAACGGCAAGCTCCAGTATGAGTGGGGCACCCCGATCGATCCGGAAGACATCCGTCGCGAGCTCTCCACCGGCAAATACGACGCGATCACCTTTATCCACAACGAGACTTCCACCGGCACGATGAACCCGATTGAGGGCATCATGGAAGTGCTCCGCGAATTCCCGGACGTCATCTCGATCACCGACACCGTCAGCTCGTTCAGCGCGGTCAAGATCGACAAGGACGCGCTCGGCATCGACGTGCTCCTCACCGGCTCACAGAAGGCCCTGGCCATGCCCCCCGGCCTCTCGCTGCTGTCCGTTTCCGACCGCGCCATGAAGCGCGCCGAGACCGTCGAAGGCCGCGGCTACTACTTTGACTTCATCGAGTTCCAGAAGAACTACGAGAAGGGCATGACGCCGTCCACGCCGGTCATCCCGCTGATTTACGCGCTGCAAAGCAAGCTGGAAGACATCTTCGCCGAAGGCCTGGAAGCCCGCTACGAGCGCCACGAGCGCCTGAACAACCTCGTCCGCGCGTGGGGTGCCAAGCACGGCATCGAGCTGCTGCCACCGGCCGAGTTCGGCTCCAAGACCCTGTGCTGCTTCAAGAACGATGTCGGCATCGACCTGGAAGGCCTCCGCAAGGAGCTCAAGGCCAAGTATAGCTGCGACATCGACGGCGGCTACGGCAAGGTAAAGGGCAAGACCTTCCGCATCTCCAACATGGGCGACGAAACCGACGAAACGATGAACACCCTCATCGGCCAGCTCGACGACCTCGTCCCGCAGTTCCTGCCCAAGTAAGCCAACTTAAAACGAGGTTCAAACAGGAAGATCGGGAAGAACGGGAAGTTAATGCATCCAAATTACGCCAAGGCAGATAAGCTAACCAAGCCGGTTATTGATTCCGCCTTTCGGGTGCATAAACATTTCGGTCCCGGTCTTCTGGAACCTATCTATCAAAAAGCGCTTTCCCGGGACCTGCTGCTTGAAAAAATCAAAATTCAACGAGAGTTAAAAGTGCCGATTGAATATCGGGGTGAAGTCTTTGACGAATTTATCCGGGCGGACGTATTCGTCGAGGAATGCTTATTGCTGGAACTGAAAGTCGTTGAAAAGATTCGACCTGAGCACATCGCCCAAACTCTTAGTTATATGCGCCTTTTGGATGCGCCGATTGGGATCATTCTTAACTTTTACGAACCATACCTGAAAAACGGCATACGCCGACTCACCTTGCCCGGGGCGGATAATTAAGCTTCCCGTTCTTCCCGATCTTCCTGTTTAAACACACGCCCAGCGAGAACCACATTTACATGAAAACTTTGATCATTGCCGAGAAACCTTCCGTAGCGGGAGACCTGGCCCGCGTGCTGGGGAAGATCCCCAAGAAGGGCGATTTTTACGAAAACGACGAATACGTAATCAGCTCGGCGGTTGGCCACCTGGTGGAGCTCTACATGCCCGAGGACATCAGCAAGGACCTCAAGCGCTGGACCATCAAGACGCTGCCCATCGTCCCGGACAAGTTCAAGCTGAAGCCAATCGACAAGACCAAGCAGAAGTTTCAGGAGCTGAAAAAGCTCATTGCCCGCGAAGACGTCGGCGCCGTGATCAACGCCTGTGACGCCGGGCGAGAGGGTGAGCTCATCTTTACCTACATCCTCGAACTCGCCAAAAACAAGAAGCCCGTCAAGCGCCTGTGGATGTCATCCATGACCCCGGACGCCATTCGCTCAGCCTTCTCCAACCTGCGCGAAGACAAGGAAATGCAGCCGCTCCAGGACGCCGCCCGCTCGCGCTCCGAGGCAGACTGGCTGATCGGCATCAACGGCACCCGTGGCGCGACCGTCGTCTTTGGTCGCCGGGGAGGCCGCGCCGCCACCGTAGGCCGCGTGCAGACGCCGACCCTCTCGCTCGTTTACCAGCGCGAGATGGAAATCCGCAATTTCAAGCCGCGCGACTACTGGCGCATTTTCGCCAACTTCGGCGTCGCCGCCGGCGAATACGAAGGCGTCTACCAGAAGCCCGACTTTAAAAAGAGCGACGACGAGCACGACCGCGCCGACCGCCTCTGGAACAAGGAAGACGCCGAGGCCGTTGTCCAGGCCGTCCTGGCCGCCGGCGAAGCCAGCGTCACCGAGGAAAAGAAACGCACTAAGCAGTCCAGCCCACGCCTATACGATTTGACCAGCCTCCAGCGTGAGGCCAACAGCCGCTTCGGCCTGTCCGCCGGCCACACGCTCAACATCGCGCAGGCCCTCTACGAAAAGCACAAGATGATCACCTACCCGCGAACCGATTCGCGGGCGCTGCCGGAAGACTACGGCCCCACGGTGAAGAGCACCCTCGCCAATCTCGACGAGCCCTACGCGATTCACGCCGAAAAAGTGCTCAACAACAACTGGGTCCACACCGGCAACAAGCGCATCTTTAACAACAAGCAGGTCAGCGATCACTTTGCGATCATCCCGACCGACGCCAAACCGAAGAAGCTGGGCGACCTCGAAGCGAAAATCTTCGACATGATCGCCCGCCGCACCATCGCGATTTTCTTCCCGCCAGCGGAATTCGACGTCACCACGCGCACGAGCGTGATCGCGGGCCATTCCTTCAAGACCGAGGGTAAGGTGCTCGCCGTCGGCGGCTGGATGGACGTTTACGGCAAGGGCGGCGCGGGCGAAGACACGCTGACGCCACTGACCGACCCCGACTTTGCCCGCAGCGATGCGCCGAAGACCGCCATTGCCGACCGCAAGGACGCCCGCCTCGAAGAAGACCAGACCAAGCCGCCGCCCCGCTACTCGGAAGCCACGCTGCTCTCCGCCATGGAAGGTGCCGGCAAGCTTCTCGACGACGAAGAGCTGGCCGAAGCAATGAAGGAAAAGGGCCTCGGCACACCGGCCACCCGCGCGGCCACCATCGACCACCTTGCCCACGAGCGCTACATCGAGCGCCAGGGCCGCGAACTCCTCCCCACGCAAAAGGCCGAGAGCCTGATGCAATTCCTGAAGCAGTTCGACATCGAGCAGCTGACCTCCCCCGCCATGACCGGCGAATGGGAGCACAAGCTCCGCCTCGTCGAAGAAGGCGAGCTCTCGCGTGATGACTTCATGAAGGGCATTGTCGACGCGACGCAGGACATGGTCAACAAGCTCAACAGCCCGCCTCCGCCCGAGAAGACCAACCTCGTTTCCCCCACCAACAACCAGCCTCTGCTCGAAGATCACCGCGCGTGGTTCTCGCAGGACAAGGTGGAAATCCGCGGCCGCGAATACCCGCTCTTGCAGGTCAACAAAGTCATCGGCAACCGCAAGCTCGACCTCAAGGAAGTCGAGGAGCTGATCACCAAGAAGGAGATCGGCCCGCTGGACGGCTTTACCTCGCGCAATGGTAAAACCTTTTCCGCGATCCTCAAGTTGATCGATAAAGAAAACGGCACCAAACGCGTCGAGCTGGACTTCGGTAACAACGGCGAGGAAGCACTCGATGAGAGCGTCGACCTCAGCCAATACCCGGTTGTCGGCAATTCACCGGTGGACGGCACCCCCGTCCGCGAAACGCCGAATGCCTACGTTTCCGAAGGCCGCGACCCCGACGGCAAGCCCGCCTTCCGCCTGAGCCGTAACATGCTCAGCAAGGCCCTGCCCGCCGAGGAAGTGAAGAAGCTTCTCGCCGAGAAAAAGACCGGACTGATCAAGGGCTTCAAATCCAACCGCACTGGCCGCTTGTTTGACGCGCACCTGCTGCTCAAGGAAGACGGCAAGATCGGCTTTGAATTTCCGCCGCGTCCGCCGCGCAAGAAAGCGGCTAAAAAGGCGGCCAAGAAAGCCACTAATAAAGATAAATGAGCGACCTGAAACTTCCCGAGGGTGAGACGCGCGCAGTCATTTTCGACTGCGACGGCACGCTGGCGGACACCATGCCGCTGCACTACCGCGCGTGGAAATACGCCTACGAGAAGAACGGGGCAAAGTTCGAGTTCACCTGGGATCTGTTTTACTCAATGGCGGGCGTCGGCATGCACCACTCCGTCGAGCTCATCAACGAGAAGTATCAGGAAACACTGGACGTCAACCAGGTCGTCGAAGACAACCACGACTACATCGTCAAAGAGCACCACGCCGTGGAGCCCATCATCCCGGTGGCCGAACTGGCGCGCCAGTTCAAAGCCGAGGGCCTGCACATCGCCGTCGCCTCCGGCGGCGACCCGCGCCACGTCCACGGCACGCTCAAGTATTGCGGCATCGACGACCTGTTCGAAGTCGTCGTGACGAAAGCGGACGTGGTCCACAGCAAACCCGCGCCAGATGGCTTCCTCAAGGCCGCGGAATTGCTCGGCGTCGAGCCGCAGTATTGCGTGGTTTACGAAGACAGCAAGCTGGGCCTCCAAGCCGCCGAAGCCGCCGGCATGCGCTGGGTCTATGTAGACCCGGACAAGTATTCCGTCGGCGGATAAGGGCAGTTTCCCAGAAGCGCAGATTTGATCGGGTGGGATGCCAGCGTATCGGTCGGGTGGTATGCATACGAATCGGTCGGGTGGGATGCCAACGTATCGGTCATGCGGGAAATCGGCGTATCGAGCGCCAACGGCGCGGCCGCATAGTAGCCTAGGGTAAGCAAGGAGCAACGCGACGCAGCGCAGCCCTAGGAAAGGAGATCACCCACCAATATTAGAGCGCTGAAGGCGCGGCCGTATCAACGTTTTTGCGGCCGCGCCTTCGGCGCTCCAACGCTATATAAATCCGCAAAACCTAGGGCTTACCCTAGGGCCAACGGACATTCAACTTTCAGTAAATTTGCCCCAACGGGGCTACGCATCAATAGCCCAGGGTTGGCTTGAGGCCGCAGAGCGGCTGAACGCCTACCCTGGGAATACGAATACGTAAATTGCCTATCCCAACGGGATTGCGCAAAACGACATCTTGCGTAGCCCCGTTGGGGCAGTATTTGCAGCAATCAAGATACAAAATGAATGTCCGCTAGCCCTAGGCTACTATGCGGCCGCGCCATTGGCGCTCCAATCACCTATTGTCAAGAGCTCGGAGAAACCATACTCGGCTCGGCCTTGCGAAATATCCTCGGCAGCCCAGGCGTGATCCGCTAAAAACATCGGGCATGAAATCTCTGCTCCTGTCGCTGCTCGCCTGCTGCCTGTGTGTTGCCCCAGCCGTTGCCAACCCACCGGAGCCGTTTGCCGTCGTGCTGATCGACGCCCATGACGAGCAGCAGCTCGGTGGCTTTCCCCTGCCCCGCGAACTGATGGCCCAGGGCATCGACGCCATTGCCGCGCAGGAGCCGCGCGCGATTATTTTCAAATTCTTCATCGATCTGCCCAAACCCGGGCCCGGCGACGCCGCCCTGGCGGAATCCGTTGCCCGCGCACCGGTGGTCCTCCAGGCACGCATCGACGCCTCGGAGCCCAACCCCAATCCGCTGCCCGAGAAGTTTTTCCTGCCCAACATTCCGGCCAACTGGTCAATGAGCATCGTCGGCGACTCGGGCTGGATTCCCCTGCCTGCTATTTCACAGAATGCCCTTGCGGTGGGCTTCGCCGAACACATGCACCCGACCGCCGCGCCGATCCTGGAGCGCTTTCAGGGCAAGGCCGTGAAGTCGCTTTACCTCATCGGTCTGGAGCAGGCCTTTGGCGCGGAAGCCAAGCTGACCCAGCAATCGCTCAGCATCGATGGCCACACGCTGCGCATTGGCCCAAGCATGCTGACGCCCGTTGAATACCCGCAGATCGACGACCTGCCATACACGCCATTTACCGACCTGATTGCCGGCAAGACCGCGCCCAACGCCTTTAAGGACAAGGTCGTCATCTTCGGCTACGACGGCGAGAAAATGCACACGTTCGACACCCCCGTCGGCGAGCTGAAGGCGCACCGTATGTATTGCTACGCCTTGTTCGACCTCTACCGCGAAATGCAAGCAGCGGAGTAGGGAGCGTCTACGAATTGTCCAAGCTGAACAAGCTCGGGAGCAGCCCCTGATTGAAGCGGGTTTTCTCGACCTGGAACGAGCTGGTCACTTCTATCGCGGACTTTTCGCGAACCTCGATCAACGTCGGCACCATGAACTCGCCATCTTGCTGATAATCCTTTAGGCTGACCTCCACCGTGAAGCGCTGATCGTTTTCATCCAGGCCGTCCAGGGTGCGGTAATGCTCCACAAAGGTTTCCGTATCCAGAAAATGCTCGATGACATATGGCGGAAGAGCCGTGTTGCGCAGCACGTGGCACATCACGCCATCGTGCGATCGCTGTCCGGCATACTCGATAAAGCTCGGGTCCACATTAAATTGCCACAACGGCATGCTGGGCATTGCCGACATGAGCAGCGATACGCTTTGAGCACGGGTCATCGCGCGGTCCATGGAGCGGTCTTTAGCAAAGTCATTCGCCATGAGTTCGCCGGCAACGCCGTTGTAAATCGACGTCACTTTCATTTCGTCCATCGTAAGCACCTGCCGCACCTGGTTGGGGGCCTTGATGAAAAGATTCATCTCATACTCGCGGGTGGCGGTCTTTACGCGACCTTCCAGTGAGAATGTGCGCGCCAACTCGTAACCAGTGGCCTGCGCGTTGTAGGCCATGATTTCCTCGACCATGGTGGCGGGGTCGTCGATGCGCTTGAGCGCCGCGCTTTTGATTTCCTGAAAAGAGTCCCGCAGCGGAGCGGCGTCAAATCCCGGATCCTCCGACTTGGTTTCCCTCGCCGCAGCGGCAGTCCGATCGTCCGCCGTTTCCTCGGGCTGGTTGATCCGATTCGAGATCACGTAATACATCGGCACACTGATGGTCGCCAAAACGATCAGGAACATCACCAATGCGCTCAGCCAAAAGAACCCCTTGTTCACCCGGATGCCGTTGAGCAGTTGGTAGTCGGTCGACTTGGTATTGCGCGCGGCGGGCTTCTCCGGCTCAGGGGCCAGCACCGGCTTTTGCTCAGGCACTTTCTTTTCTTCGCGAATCAGGCAACGGCCTTTGCGCGACTCCCCATCAGGGTCTGCTTCACCGGGCTTGCGACGCAATGGACGCTGCGGAGGCGGCGGATATCGCCCCATGGGCGGCCCCGGCGGAGGGCGCATGCCGGGCCGGTATGGCGGCGGCGGGCCTCCACCTGGAGGAGGTGGCGGGGGACCATTGGGAAATCGAGGATCCATGAGGACAATCATCCAATACCGGCAGCCGAATTTTTTCAACCGTAGATTATCCTGCATGATTTGCGTTTTGAGTCTCGCCCTGGGCTAGCATTTAGCGGCAAAATCCGCTCAACCATGTCTGGAAGTCATAGCCTGAACCGCCGCCGCATCGTAGCATGTGTCTGGGATTTCGATAAAACGCTCATCCCCGGCTACATGCAGGAGCCGCTCTTTCGCCGCTATCAGGTGGACGGAAAACAGTTCTGGAAGGAAGTAAACGAATTGCCAAAAATTTATGGCGAGCGCGGCGTGCACGTTTCGCCGGACACCGTTTACCTGAACCACCTGCTCACCTACATCAAGAACGGCCCGCTCAAAGGCCTGCGCAACAGCATCCTGCGCGAGCTCGGTGCCGAGCTGCCGTTTTACCCGGGACTGCCCGATTTTTTCCAAGAGCTACGTGCGCTAACGCAGTCCACTCCCGCCTATCGCAAGCACGACATCCAACTGGAGCACTACATCATCAGCACCGGCCTGGCCGAGATGATTCGCGGCAGCAAAATTGCGCCCGAGGTGGACGGCGTCTTCGGCTGTGAGTTCATCGAAGCGCCCCTGCCGCCCTACTACCTCAAGCAGGACGAGCTCAGCATCCCGATGGATTTCGAGATCAGCCAGATCGGAGTCATGGTCGATAACACCATCAAAACGCGCTATATTTTCGAGATCAACAAGGGCTCGAACAAGAATCCGGACATTTCCGTGAACGCCAAGATGATGCCCGAAGACCGGCGCATCCCGATGGAAAACATGCTCTACATGGCCGACGGCCCCAGCGATGTGCCGGTGTTTTCCGTGGTTCGTCGCAGCGGCGGCAAGACCTTTGCCGTTTACGATCCCGAGCGCGAAAACGAATTTTTGCAGAACGACCAGCTCCTGCAGGACGGCCGCGTGGACAGCTATGGCCCGGCGGACTATACGCCCACCTCGCAGACCCACCGCTGGATCAAGATGCAGGTGCGCCGCATCTGCGATCGCCTCGTGGAAGAAGGCGAAGCCGCCCTGGCCCTCCGGGTCAAAAAGCCACCGCAACATCTCCACCCCCCGGAGAAGAAAGTGGTTGAACCCGGGCCAACGGATGAACAGAAAGACCTCTTCGAATAAGCCATGAAAAAATACCCCTCTACCAGTGATATCAAGGTAGGTGTCGTCGGCTACGGCGGTGCCTTTAACATGGGCAAGAAGCACCTGAACGAGCTTCAAGCCCAAGGCATGGTCCCCGTTGCCGTTGCCGAGATGGACCCCGAGCGCCTTAAAGTCGCCACCGAGGATTTTCCCGGCATCGGAACGTTTGCCTCGATCGATGAAATGCTCGACCAATCGGACGTCGACCTGATCGTGCTCATCACGCCGCACAACACCCACGCCGAGCTCGCCCTGAAGGCACTGCGCGCAGGTCGGCACGTAGTCTGCGAAAAGCCGCTGGCGATCACCACCGCCGAATGTGATCAGATGATCGCCGCCGCGCAAGAGTCCGGCGTTATGCTTTCCACTTACCACAACCGCCACTGGGACGGCATCCCGCTAACCGCGCTCAAGCTGATGGCCGACGGCGCGCTGGGCGATGTTTACAAGATCGACTGCCGCATGGGCAAGCGCTCCAAGCCACTCGACTGGTGGCGCACGAGCCGCACGATTTCCGGCGGCGTCCTTTATGATTGGGGCGTCCACCTGCTCGAATACTCCCTACAGATCATCGACTCCGAGATCACCGAAGTTTCCGGCTACGCCTTCGAAGGCTACTGGGGCAACCAAACCCGCTGGGGCGATGATGCCAATGAAGACGAGGCCAGCGCCGTCATCCGATTTGCCAACGGGGCCCGCGTCACCCTGACCATCACACATTTGGACAGCGATACGCCGCCCGGCATGATGCGCGTTACCGGAACCAAGGGCTCCGTGACCTTCATGGACCCGCACGGTCAGTATCGCCTCGCCCAGCAGGAGGGCGACACGCGGAAGGTCACCGAAGGCAAGCAGGAGGAAACCAAGCAGGAACTTTACTACCAGAACGTCGCGGAATACCTGACCGACCAGGCCAAGCTGATCATCACCCCTGAGTGGTCGCGCCGCCCGATCCACATCCTCGACCTCGCCGCCCGGAGCGCCAAGCTCGGCAAGGCGCTGCCGGCCGAGTATCAGTAAGCTCAGCGCGAATTGTGACGATCAGGTGAACCGCGCATTTCGCCTTTGAAGCGGCGCGGAGAACCACTAAATCCTTGTCGCTATGAAGAAAGCTCTCTTGCGAAACGCTGCGTATTTAATCGTCGGGCTGGCCAGCCTGGTACTCACCGGCTGCTACTCCGCCCGCGAATTTGATTACAAAGGTGCCAAGCTCGATACCGTCCAGGCAATCTCCATCGACAACCGTGAGCCCTACCCGGTGCCGCGTGACTCCTGGCGCCTCGGCCCCGAGCGCGAAGGCGTGGTCAACGGCGAGGAAATCCTCCTGGCCGCGAGCGAAGATGGCTCCACGATTCTCTTCAAGGTCAAGTTTTACCCCTTCGGCCAGAAATCACGCCTGATCAAGCAGTCCACCGAGCGCTCAACCAAGGCGCTCGATGGCATCACGGCTGACCTGAAAGCATCCGGGTTCACCGTCACCCGACGCATTGCGATCATCGACCACGCCAATGTCATTGGCTACAAGTTTGGCGGCGAGCCCCGCATCGTCGGCTTCTACATCTTCTCACAGCCGGGAGCCTACGACGCGCTTTTGCCCCAGCTTGGCGCGGTCACGCCGGAGTTCGACGCACAAGTCGAAGCCGAGGCTGAGGCCCTACCCGGCACACCAACTCCTGAAACCGAGCACGAAGAAGAGGAATAGGCCAGCGAGCCGTTGTTGACACATCCGGGAATACACTTTGCATATGTAGCCGACTGCTACTTACATGCAAAGGCTTTCTCAATTAGATGGGCTCAGGGCGTACGCCGTGGGCGCCGTGGTTTGGGCTCACTGGGCACCGCAGGGCATCCATGGCGACATTGGCGGCACCAACATCGGCGCAATCGGGGTCCAAATATTCTTTGTCCTCAGCGGCTTTCTCATCACGGGTATTCTGCTGGATGCCCGGTTTAAGCAAGCGACGCCGACACCAAGTAGCATCGTGCTACGGCAGTTTTACATCCGGCGATTCCTGCGCATTTTCCCACTCTACTATGCCACCATTTTCTTGATGGCGCTCCTGAACATCGAGCCGTTCAGGGAATCCATTTTTTGGCACGCGACCTACCTGCAGAATGTCTACCAGCAATTAACCACGCGCGATATTTGGGGCTCCCACTTGTGGAGCCTGGCAGTGGAAGAGCAGTTCTACCTCTTCTGGCCGATCCTCATGCTCTATGTGCCAAGGAGTAAACTGCTGTGGCTGATGTTTGCGTCCATCGCGATTTCACCGATTTCGAAAATCGTCGTCTGGTCATCGTCGCTTCAGATTGATCCCAACCTGCTGACCTTTGGCGTGCTGGATTGCTTCGGCGTTGGTGCGCTGCTTTCCGTGCTGGCGCGCCAGCTCTCCACCGACCGGATGAACACGCTGGCAGTGTGGTTCATCGGCGTGGGCGTAGCGCTGTTCTGTCTGGCGCAAACGGAATTCATCCCGCTCCTGGCCTTGCGTCAAACCGGCGTTGCATTGATTAGTGGAGCCATCATCTGGGGCGCTTCTCTGGGCCTGGGCGGCCCGTTGGGCTTCATGCTGCAAAACAAAGTCGCGGTGTATCTGGGCACGATCAGCTATGGGATTTACATTCTGCACGGGCTGAGCCTCGCCCTCTGGCAATGGTTCTATTACTCGGCACCGATCCCCGGCTATCTCATTTTTAGCAAGCTCGGCATACCCGATACCCTCAATGAGAATTACTGGTTCCTGCTCTTCGTGAAAACCGCCATCACGCTAGGGCTCTCGGTGCTCTCATGGCACTTCTTTGAAAAGCCACTCAACCACCTGAAACGGCACTTCCCATACATTCCAAAAAAGACGCCCGAGAACCCATCGCTGGAAACCCAGCCCGCCAAAACACGGTAGCTCACGCGCGACGAACGCCGACGCGATTACTCCGTCCGCGGCACGAGCCACATGGCCTGATACGGAGCCAGCTTGATGCCGCGCGAGCCGTCGCTGTGGGTCTTGCCCGAGAGGATGTCGTAGAATTTCTTCGCCTTCTTGAGCGTCTCAGTGTCTTTCGGATTAACCACGGTTTGCTCTTCGTCGGAGAAGTTAAACACGCAGAACACTGTCTGGTTTTTGCTCGGCGAAATACGCTCCAGCGCAAAGAGACTCTTGCCCGCATCGATGATCTTCTGCTCGCCGTCCGGGTGGAACGCCGGGTAGTTAGAGCGACGGCGCAGCATCTGCAGATACTTCCGGAAAATGGTCCCCTGCGCACGCGACTTGTCCTGCAACAATTCGGCGAGCTCCGCCTCGTCGTATTTGCGGCGATTGATCGTACGCGGCGCACCGGTTTGCTCCACGCCCTCGTGGTAGTTCGGCGTGCCGACCAGGCTGTGAAAATAAACCGCAGGCACGCCCTTAAACGCGAGCGCTACCGCTTGCGAACACAGGAAACGCGCCGCGCCGAGGCCGTCGGAATCATGCCGCCCGGAAAGCGCGGAGAAATACGTGATGTTCAGCTCGTAGGGGCTCTGTGAGCCATCGGGCAGCGTGCGCTTGGAAACATGCGCGCCACTCTGCTCCACGGAGTGAATCAGCTTGTCGAATTCCTTTTTCGGCAAGAGCCCTTGCAGCGGGCGCACGCCGACGCCGTCATGCGAGGCGGTGAAATTAAAGAACGTGCCCTCGCCCGGCTCCGGATACTCCAGATTGGTCGCCCATTTAGTCAGGTAGTGGCTGTTATTCGTCAGCAGCGCGTGCAGGAGCAGCGGCGGCAGGCTGAAGTTGTAAACCATATGCGCCTCATCATTACGGCCGAAGTAGCTGATGTTTTCGTCGTGCGGCACATTGGTCTCGGTGATGATCAACACCTGCGGTGCCACGAGCTCGCAGAAATCGCGCATCAGCTTGATGATCTCGTGCGTCTGCGGCAGGTGCAGGCAGTCCGTGCCCACCTCCTTCCACATGAAGGCGCACGCATCGAGGCGGATCGTCGTCGCCCCGTGGCTGATGTAGAGCATCAGGATGTCGAGAAATTCAAAAAGAAGATCCGGGTTTTGCCAATTGAGGTCCACCTGGTCGGCACTAAAGGTGGTCCACACGTAGGCGTCGCCGTCGCGCGTCACGGTCTTGGTCAGCAGCGGCGAGGTGCGTGGCCGGACGACCTGCGACAGATCCGTCTCCGGATCCATGGTGACAAAGTATTCGTCCGCCGGCGCAATGCCGATCAGGAAATCGCGAAACCAAGGGCTCTGGCTGGAGCAGTGATTGCACACCAGGTCGAACATCAGCTTGAACTCACGCCCGAGGCTTTCGACATCGCTCCACGGCCCGTATTCTTCCTTCACTTCACGATAGTCGATCACTGAAAAACCATCATCACTCGACCAAGGATAAAACGGCAAAATGTGCACGGTGTTGATCGCGCCCTTCAGGTGCTCAGTCGCAAACCGCTTGAGCGTGGCCAGCGGCGTATCCTTCTCGCTCTGCACCATGTCGGCGTAAGTGATCAGGTAAACATCATGCTCGGTCCAGCGATGCTCTGGCTTAATCGGCGGCTGCACCCCCACCCCATAACGCCCGACCATATAATACAGCCGCTCCGTCAACTGATCAGCCTTATCGCCATACAGATAATAGAGCCGGCGTTTAATACGGGAGAGAATGCCTTGGTCGATGTGTTTGATCATGAGATTAAAGTGAACAAATTAAAAATTAAAGATGGCGGTGAGCTGCTCATTCTTGCCGGGACTGAATCGACTTGATGAAGCCTTGGAGCATGGCTGAAATTTCCCGGCATTCGCTGACTAAGGCATCTACATCGGTTTTGGAGGCGAAGCCAAGTGATTGAGCGAGGTAAAGCTGAGTGCGCAGTTCACCCGTGGAGCCCTTCGCAATGCGTAAAAACCGAACAAAGTCTTTCGGACTATTTCGCTCGTATCCCTCCGCAATATTAGACGCGATTGAGACCGAAGCCCTGGTCATCTGATCCTTTAGCGATCGATCCGGGCAATTCTCCAACGCCTTGTATAGAGATACCGTTAACCGGCAGGCACGCTTCCATACCTGGAGCTTTTCAAAAGCAACTGCCGGTTCTTCAATCTCGTAGTCCACTTTAATTTTTAATTTGCTCACTTTAATCTTCACTGGTCTCAGTTGAGACCAGTGAGCTGCGTCATCAGCATCCGCAGCGAGCGCCGCAGCACCGTGTAGCTATAATGTCGCCGGGCGACGCGGTAATTGTGCTCGCACATTTCTTCGCGATAGGCGGGGTCGTCGAGGATGCGGCGGATCTCTTTGACTACGCGATTGGTGACGATGCCGTCCATCAGCGCGAAGCGGAAGCCCTTCGGCTCAATGTCCTGAATGAAGATCGAGTAGCGGTTGACCAGCGTAGGCTTGCGGAAATAAACCGCCTCCAAGAGCGCGTTGCCAAAGCCCTCGTAGGTGCTCGGGTAGGTGACGAAGTCCGCGTGCGGGTAGATGTCCCACAGCGTGTAAATCTTTTTGCCGTCGTCGTCAAATTGGCGGACTTCCCCAATGCGCTTGTCGAAGTAGCGAATATCCACGCCCTCCTCTTTGGCCTTTTCGTCGAGCATGTGCTTGTAGTCCATGCCCTCGTCGCCCGCGGCGTGGGAGATTACCAGCTTGCAGCGCGGGTCCTTCAGCATGCCCACGGCCGTAATCGCGTGCTCGATACCCTTGCGCGGCACGATACGCGTGGGCTGGAGAATCATGATGTCGTCCGGCTCCAGGCCCAACTCGTCGCGAATGTCGGCGGAGTATTCGTCGGGCTGCGGGGCGGGCTGGTCAAAGTCGAACACATTGGGGATCAGCAGCGCCGAGTCCCCTTTACGCAGCGCGAACTGCTCTTCCGCCGGGCGGTTGATGACCACGTTGCGAATATTCGGCAGGCTAGGCGGAAACGCCTGGTCCAGATAGTCCTGGATGCAGCCCACGGAAAAGCGCGTGCGTTCCCAGTAAAAGTCGTGGTGGTGTGCGATTGTCGGCATACCCGTTTCGGCGAGAAACTCCGTGACCGCGATACCCAGCGGCACGTGCATGGGGATCGTCAGCACATTTTGCGGGATGATAAAATCCAGACTGTGCTTGCGGGCAAAATCGTGCAGCGTGCTCTTTAAATAGTCCGCCATGTCGCGAATGCGCACGGAAACAATGCGGTCGCGCACGGTGCGATTCCACAAGCGCTCATTGATCCACATGTTCTCCGGGTGGCCGAAATACGCCTCGGGCACGACGTAGGCAATATCTTTGCTCCGGTCGCTGAGCCCTGAATACCAATAGCTCACGTGGCGATCGTCCCACAGGACTTCCGCCCATTTAGCGCTCTCAAGTGAGACGCCATCTGTTCCGGCAAAGCGGGTTGAGATAAATCCGATGTTCTTGGGCATGGAGGACTTAGCTTAGCAGTTTAGCTGCCAGTATGTATGAAATTCATTACGCGGCAAGCAACAACCGGCACTTTCTAATCTGAACGTGGAAAACCTTCCACACTTTTTTAAACCATGAAGGACACGAAGCGCACGAAGGCCAGTGAGTCGTATTTTATTTCACGCCAAGACCCAAAGACCCCAAGTTAATTTCTTATGATGGAAACTTTGGGCCTTTGGGTCTTGGCGTGAGTTTCAAATCACTTGTCTCTCAGCCTTCGTGCGCTTCGTGTCCTTCGTGGTTAAAAAATCAGTTAGAAATTACGCTGCCCTACTCTGAAGCCTCCAACAGCGCGCGCACCGTCTCGATCGAGTCCGCCTCGCGCGCCGGTTTGTCCTCGCGCCAACGCGCGATGCGCGGAAAGCGCACGGCGAGGCCGCTCTTATGCCGCGTCGACTCCGCGATACCCTCGAAATGCAGTTCAAAGACCAGCGTTGGCTCCACCACGCGCACTGGACCGTGGCGTGACACCGTGTGCCGACGGACCCAATGGTCGACGCGCGCGATCTCGCCATCGGTCAGCCCGCTGTATGCCTTGGCGAAGGTCACCAGCTCCTCGCCCTTCCACAGCGCAAAAGTGTAGTCGGTATATAAACCTGAACGCCGGCCATGGCCCGCCTGCGCAGCGACCATCACCGCGTCGATCGAATACGGATCAATCTTCCACTTCCACCAATCGCCCTTCACGCGCCCGACGCGATACGGGGAATCCCAGCGCTTCAACATCAGCCCCTCCACGCCGCGCGCCCGCGATTCGCCACGTAGCTCGGCCAACCGGTCCCACGAATCCGCCTCGACGCTTTCCGCGAGCAGGATCGATGAATCCGGCCCGGCGACATCTTCAATTGCTTTGCCAAGCAAAGTAACTCTGTCGCGCAAAGTTCGTTCGCGCAAATCTTCACCGCCGAACTCCAGGCAATCATAAACGAGAAACGCGACCGGTGCCTCCTCCAGCACCTTTGCCGTGAGCTTCGTGCGGCCAATGCGCTTCTGCAGCGCCGCGAAGGTCAACGGTTTATCATCACGCCAGGCCATCAGCTCGCCATCGAGCACTGTGCCCTCGGGCAGGCGCGCGGCCAGCGTCGTGACCTCCGGGAACCGCTCAGCAATCATCTCTTCTCCGCGCGACCAGAGCATCACCTGACCTTGGCGCTTAATCAGTTGTGCGCGAATGCCGTCCCACTTCCACTCGGCGCGCCAGTCGGCGCAGTCGCCGAGCTCCGCCGGCTCGCCCTCCAACGGATAAGCGAGAAAGAACGGATACGGCCGCGCGGCGTCGCCCTCATCATCGCCTTCGTCGGAGAGCAGGCGTTGAAAATTCTCCGCCGAGGGACGCCAGGCACCCATCAGCCGGTGCTCCATGACTGCGCGCTCCACACCCGCAAACTCCGCCAGCGCGCGCACGACAAGCGTCCGGCTCACCCCCACGCGAAAGCCGCCCGTGATGAGCTTGTTATAAACGAAGCGCTCGCTGCTGCCGAGGCTACCCCAAGCCGCGCGCACGAGCGGGAATTGCAGCGGGCCGTCCCAGTCGGCGAGCGCCATCACCTTGTCTTCGACGAGTTGCCACAGCGGCAAATCCTCCGCATCGTCCTCGCCCGGCGGCAGGATCAGCGCCAACGTCTCGGCAAGGTCGCCCACGTGGCTGTAGCACTCCTCGACCATCCACAACGGAAACTCCGAGAGCTGGCTCGCCCATTCGCGCAGCATCTTGGTCTTAACCGGCGCCTTCAGGCGGTTGCCCATCAGAAACCACAGCGCCCACGCCGCCGAGCGCGGTTCCGCCTCGGCGAAATAATCCCGCATCGCCGCGAGCTTATCGTTGGTCCGGTTGGACTCATCGAGCCGCACAAAGAGCTGTGTAAAGGCCTTCACAGTGGCAACTCCGTTTGCGGTTCCTCGGGCTCTTCGCGGTCAATGCGCTCGCCTTCGTAGCGTGACGGCACGTTGTAGGCGTTGAGCCCCATGACCTCGCGCGCGTAGCGGATAAACGGCGCGGTGTGCCCGTGGGTCGCGCCGATGTTTTCCGCGCCGGTCGCCTTAACCGCGTCAATGAGACCCGTCCAGTCCACGTGATCGCTGAGCACGAATCCGCGGTCCAGCGAAAGGCGACGCCGCGCGCCGCGCACCGCCATCCAGCCACTGGCGAAGGCCAGCGAATTGGGGGCAATTTTCTTCAGCCACGTCGTCCCCTGCACCGCGCCCGGCGCGACGACGAGGCCCTTGCCCCGGTAGTCAGCGGCGTTGTCCTTGGTCAGCGTTTCCACCTCGGGCAACGCGACGCCCTCACGGCGATAGAGCGGCAAAAACGGAGCCACCGCCCCATGCACGGCAATCGGCCCGATGCTGGCATCCACGCCAGCCAGCACGCGCTGCGCCTTGCCCAGCGAATAGGCCAGCACGATGGACGTCCGCCCGAGCGCTTGGTTGGCGCGCCACCAGCGGTTCATGTCGGCAAACACCTCGCTCTGCGCGGGCCAACGGTAGATCGGCAGCCCGAACGTACACTCCGTAATGAACGTGTCGCAGCGCACGGGCTCAAAGTTTTCCGCCGCCGCATCCGGCGCGGTTTTATAGTCGCCAGAGACCACCCAGACCTCGCCCTGGTGTTCCACGCGCACCTGTGCCGATCCCAGGATGTGCCCGGCCGGGTGGAGCGACACGTGCACACCGTTGATCGTCGTGGCCTCGCCAAAGGGCAGCGATTCAATCGGCGCTGCGCTCCCGATGCGATGCCGCAGCACGCCCTCCCCCCGGCGCGAGCATAGATAGGCTCGCGACCCCGAACGCGCATGGTCACTGTGCGCGTGGGTGATCACCGCGCGGTCCACCGGGCGCCATGGGTCGATGTAGAATCCGCCGGCCTCGCAGAAGAGGCCGTTTTGGTTGGGCTGAATGAGGGGGGCGCGGGACACGATTTTCGTTGTGAGACGGAACGCACTGTATGCAATATGGTCCCTTTGTCCAATGAACCCTGACATCACCGACGCCTTAATCCGCTATTCGTGGATCCCATTTGTGACAGCTTTTATCGGCTGGCTCACGAACTGGCTGGCGATACAAATGCTTTTCCGCCCCCGACAACCCGTCAACATGTTGGGCATCAAAATCCAGGGCCTCATCCCCCGACGCCAGGAAGAAATCGCTGAGCGCGTCGCGGAGGTCGTCGAGCAGGAGCTGCTCACCCAGCATTTCGTCCGCGAACAGATCGAGCAGCTCGATGTGCACAGCTACGTCGACGGTTTCGTGCGCAAAGTCATCCGTGGACGCGTGGCCGAAAAGCTGCGCGGCATCCCGCTGATCGGCGGTATGATAAACGACAACACCATCGCCAGCCTGGAGCGCATGGCGCTGGAGTCCATCCACGCCGAGATCGAGCCCATGCGCGAGCGCATCGCAACCGATGTCGAGGCGCGCCTGCAAGTCCGCGACATCGTCCGCCAGCGCATCCTCGCCTTCGAGATGTTCAAGCTGGAGGAGCTCGTCCGCCGCATCGCGAACCGCGAGTTCCAACTCATCGAATGGCTCGGCGGTGCCCTGGGCTTCATCGTCGGCATCGCGCAAGTGGCGATCCTGCTCGCGATCGGGTGAAGAAAATTATTCGCGGCCCGCGTCGCCACGATGAAAGGGGCGAGCCCGCATCATCTTCCTGGTTTAATCAACCATCCCGCCGCCCCCTTTTTCCTTTAATCTTTTTCCTTTTTCCTCCGCCGATTTGGTTCGCCTTTGGCGAACCAAATCGGCATACTTTCAGCATGAAAAGTTGGCCCACCGGAAGCCTCCAGAGCTTACGAAGTATCGCCGACTGCGCGACCAAGCGTCGCCGACTGTAGCTCGAAGTGTCGGCGACACTTCCTGGGAGCGTCGCCGACGCTTCGGCACACTTAAGCGCGTAAGATGCTCTCACATACGGGCGTATGTTGGTGACACTTACGAGCGTATGTTGCGCTAACCCTCGGCCGACATTCTACCGAAGGACGCGCGAAAGCTTACAGGACGAGCCAACTACATGGTTACCAACAAAGGTCTAGCCAACTCACCTCCAAACCTCTGCCTCCTCGAAGCAAAAACTTACGAACTGGAATATCAACGATCACCAAGATAAATCCATCTCCATCCCCAACAAGCGCAATACTTGACGAACAAGACCTTTACAGCCAATTTCCAGCGATGAAACACACCGATATTCCATCCAGTTCGTATGTTTTGGGGTGTGATCAATAATACTGTTCGAAGAAAGAAATGACTAAAGGAAAAGACAACTACATGCCGCAACTTGATGCGCTACGCACCTTTGCAGTTGCTGCGGTCGCTTTTTCCCATTGGGTTCCGAATGAATACCATTTCGGACTTCCGATCGGGCCTGGAGGAGTTCAATTGTTCTTCGTTCTTAGCGGCTTCTTGATCACTGGAATCTTGCTGCGTTGCCAAGAATATCAAGACCGAGTATACGCACTAAAGTCCTTTTACGCTCGTAGATTCCTCAGAATATTCCCCCTTTTTTATGGAATACTCTTCGTAGGTGCTCTTCTGAATATTAGTCCTATTCGAGAGACTTTTTTGTGGCACTTCGCCTACTTATCCAACTTTTACTTTTTCGTAATACAAGAATGGAATGGCCCTGTTTCTCACTTTTGGAGCTTAGCTGTCGAAGAGCAATTCTACTTAATTTGGCCGACTATTATCCTCTTCGCACCAAGGAAGATGATATCTACCCTGGTAATGGTAACTATCGGTGTGGGAATCTTCTCTAGGTATGGCCTGGCCAACGCATTTCCCGAAGTAAGATTCATCTCACTTTTGCCAACATCTGCGCTTGTATCCCTTGGACTTGGAGCCGGGCTTGCCTGCTACAAGGCGAATCTAATCGGTAAAAGGTTTATTGGGCTTATAAGCAGTGGGATACCCGTGTATCTTGCGCTGCTGGTCTTACAAGAATTCGGGATAAGATTTCCATTCCATGGTAGCCTGATGGATTTCTTTCTCATGCTTGGATTTACTTGGCTGGTATATAAGGCTTCCGCAGGATTCCAAGGTCTTGTTGGTCGATTGCTAAGTTTCTCTGTTTTGATCTATCTAGGAAAGATCAGTTACGGACTATATGTTTTACACAATTTTGCAGGAATTCCTGTATTAGTATTTACTGAGAAGCTCGGATTGCCTTTTCTTAAGTATGGTTTTTCAGGTATCATCTTGAAAACAATATTCACAGTAGCTGGCGCGAGCCTCTCTTGGCACTTTTTTGAACAACCTATAAATCGTTTTAAAAGTAGATTCCCATATCGCTCACCAAAGGAGATATCGGATTCAGAATCGAATAGCGAGGGGCATTGACTCCCCCCGCTCTCACACCACCGGACGTGCGGAGTAATGGCGCTTAGTTAAACCCTCTTTTCGTCTATGTTTTCATTAGGTGTTTTTGGTGCTTGCTCGCCGACCATAAAATCATCGAAAACAACCCTTAACTAAGCGTCATGACCACAAGACTTCACGTTCTGCAAATGAATGAAAACGGAAGACATCAGTAGGATCGAACAAAAGCTGGGTATATTTCTTCCTGACAGTTATAAAAAAACTGTTTCACTTTTTCCAATACCAGCACTTGCGAGAACACCGACACAAACTTCTGGGACGATGCCAACCAACTTATCGAACTGAACAGAAAACTGAGAGAAAGAGAAATTTAGAGATCCCTAGCCAAAGTTTTTTTGCACTTGGCGAAGATGCAGGTGGTTGTAGCGAAGCAATCGATTTAGTTGATCCTGACTTTGGAGTTTTCTGGTTTGATCGACAGCATATTGAAGTTTTAGAAACAGACAGAAGTGAAGAGAGAATGGAAGCGTGGATCGCTAGACAGATCAAGGATCACACACATGACTTAATGGCTGACGGAATTGATCCCAATGGAACTCCAAAACAAAGAGATGAGGAATATGAGAAAAGCTCAAAGAGTCGGTGCTACGCTTTGAGCTTTTCTAACCCTGTTTATCACAGTCATCTTACTAACTGGAGTCTGGATTGGCATGAACAAATAAAAGGTATAACAATTAGCTTCTTGCAAGCACTTCACGCCGCCAGAGCTCTACGGTCCTAAAAATAGCTCCATACCCCAGCGGAAAATCTAGGTGCGTTATGATCACATTGGGCCGAATCAAGCAACTGACCGATCAGGCGAAGCTTCTGCCAATAGAGGCTATTAGGGCTGAGCTCCCGCTCGCATCGCTGTCAAGGTTCCGATGGCAAAATCGTCAAATGAAGCAGAAGATGCCGCATTGACAGAAACCAATATTTCCCGACAACTAGCATCACTGTGCTGGTTACCATAAAACACGCTTGTCTGGCCGCCATTGCCCTCATGGCATGCCAGTTGATCCACGCCGCCGAGCCCAAACCCAAGGACCTGCTGGCCGAGCCTTTTAAAAGCCGCCCTGAGCTGGAGGCCGGCCTGCAAGCCGCGCAAGAGGCCGGCGCCGCGCCGGAAACCCTGCTGGAGGCAAAGATACTTTACGCGCTGTTTCATGACCGCGAGGAGGCCGCGCAGTTCGAAGCGCTCTACGCCGAGACCATGCAGCTGCAACCGCAGTGGCTGTATTCGCAATGCCACCTGATCGAAGACGCGCGCATGCTGGAGGCCATTCAGGCCG
Source organism: Cerasicoccus sp. TK19100 (assembly GCF_027257155.1). Classification (NCBI taxonomy): domain Bacteria; kingdom Pseudomonadati; phylum Verrucomicrobiota; class Opitutia; order Puniceicoccales; family Cerasicoccaceae; genus Cerasicoccus; species Cerasicoccus fimbriatus. The sequence goes on along the minus strand of NZ_JAPWDU010000007.1, from coordinate 26,632 downwards.
CGCTTCAGGCGAAAATTGCCCGCCTGCAGGACGACGGACCCGCCTTTGAGCAACACGCACAACGTGCGCTGTGGCTGGAGCCCGAGCTCTCCCTCGTGCTCAACCCGTGGGTGAAGGACTACCAGCAGGAGCAGGATTGGCAAACCCAGCACGCGCCGCTGGACATGGTATTGCTAGGCCTCGACGGGCAGGAGCACACCCTCGGTGAATTGCTTGAAGGGCGCAAGGCGCTGCTGCTCGACTTTTGGGCCACCTGGTGCGGGCCTTGCATTCGCGGCATGCCCAAGCTCGAAGAGCGTGCCCGCGAACTGGAGCCGCAAGGCGTTTACGTCGCCAGCGTGAACACGGAAAACACCGCCAAGGCCTCGGCGTTTCGCCGTGACCACCCCTACGAGTTTCACTGGCTAGTGCAGCCGAAGGACCGCAACTTCAGCCGCCGCTTCGACATCGATTTCATTCCCCGCGTGCTCATTATCGCTCCCGATGGGCAGGTCCTTTTCAACGAGCACCCCAACGATCCGCGCTTGCTAAAAGTGCTCGCCGAGCTCGGCGTCAGCCTGGAAGGAGGCGACCAATGAAACATCTTTTAACGCTCTTGGCACTCCTTGCCGCACTTGCCTCGCACGCCGAGCCGAAAAGCCCGGGCTGGCCAGTCCACTTGTCAGGCCGGACCTTTTACAGCGCTACCCACGACGCGCAACGCCTCTACCTGACGACGCAAAAAGGCCACGGCTATGCCATCAATCTGGACACCGGGGCCATCGACTGGCAGCAGTCCATCCCGTGGAACACCAGCAGCCCGGAGCTCGTCGATGGAGTCCTTTACCTCCCCGCCTCAAGCAGCCTCTTGGCGCTGGCGCCCGACAGCGGTGAGACGCTTTGGCAAAGGCAGGATTACAACGCGCACCAAGTCATCCAGGCGGGTGGCCAGCTCTTTGCGCGGTCCCACGATACCCTCCTGCAACTCGATGCCGCCAGCGGCCAGATCGAAAACGCGATTACCGCACAAGGCTACCTGGGCGGCATCTTCGCGACGCCCCGCGGCATCGTGCTCCAGCGCAACCTGCAATACCTCGATGCCTCTCCGGAATATGACGCCACGCTGGCGCTGATCGATCCGCAAACGGGCAAGGAACCCCTGTGGCAAATTGACTTGCCCAACCGCCGCCTGGGCCAGCTCGCCACCGACGACGAGTATATCTACGTCGCCACCAATGAACCCGGCATGGCCGCCTATCACCTGGCCGATGGCTACCCGGCCTGGCAAACCACGCCCGGCTACGACGCCGAAGCATGGCCGACCTACCATGGCAACGGCTACCTGCCGGGCAAAGCCCTGCCCTGGCAAGACCGGGTATTCTTCACCATCCTTGGCGGTAAGTCAGACTGGACTGCGGAGCGCAAAAAACTGATCGAGCAAGGGCGCACCGAATACGCCGAATACCAGAGCAACGAAGGCGGTTTGCTCGGCGCGGTGAACCGGGCCACGGGCGAGGTCATTTGGGAGCAGCTCTTACCCCGCGCAGCCCTCAGCCTGCAAATGGCCCATGGAAAGCTGATCTATGTAACCGCCTTCGGCTGGGTGCGCGTGATCGACCCCAAGACCGGCACCATCGAGCACACCTTCACCCTGCCCTATGGCAAGGAACTCGGGCTCAACAACAGCTACCAGTTTGCCTTTGCGCAAGATGATGCGCTCTACGCGGGCATCGATGGCTGGATATGGCGCGTCGGCTGGGAGGACCTGATGGCCCACGATGACTGGCGCGGCGTCATTGATTACGAAACGGCAAAGCTGGACTCGGCCCAATCCGTTGCGCGGCTATCGACGCCGATGTCGACGTTCAAGCCCATGGTCGAGAACGAAGCGCTTCATGTGGAGGTCGACTTCGGCCAGGCCATCAACGTCCACAACGTCCTCTTTGAATTCTTTCGCGACGGTGAGAAAGTCCACGAGCTTTACCACTCGCCCAGTGGCTCGCTGGACCGCAACATCGACTCCGCCTCGATCAGCCTATACCTGAGCGACTTGGGTTACCGGCCCGACTACCGCAACAGCGACACCTTTAACCTCCTCATGAAGCACCAGCGCGCCGCCCAGGGTCGCGACGAGCTGAGCCTCCACGCGATCTTTCAAAACAGCGCCACGGCCCCGTCATTCACCGGCCACCAAAGCCTCAGCTACACGCAGGACCAGCTAAACCTCGCCCATGGCTACGCCGCCAATGTTTTCGAGGAGATCAGCTGGAACGACGGCCAGCTACCCGTCATGGTGCTCCTCACCCAAAAGCCCGACCGCAGCATCCCGATCAACTGGCTGCGCGTGCGTTCGCAAAACTTGCAAACCTTCCGCGACACCTACCCCCAAGGCGACTACCTCCTGATCTCCATCCTCGGCGAAGAAACCGAGTAACGGCGGTGGCTTTCGGGCGACATTTTCCTGAAGAACGCCCAAAGGTTTGCAGGTCGAGCCAAATACCTGCTTGCCGACAACCGTCTAGCCAACTCACCCCAAACCTCTGTCTACTCGGAGCAAAAACTCACGAACTGGAATATCAACCACCACCAAAATAAATCCATCCCCAACAATCGCAATCCTTGACGCACAAGGCCTCTACAGACATTTTCAAGCGATGAAAGGCACCAAAATGGCACCCAGTTCGTATATTACGAGGTGGGATCAATAATACTGATATGCAGAACAAATGAAACGAACCCTTCTATCGATAATACTGCTTTTCACGACTTCTGCCTTCGGTGACGTTAAGCCCATCGAAGGCAAATGGATCATTGTCGATTTCGTTCCACCCCCCGTTTCTGCCCTATCGCCACAGGAAGCAAAAAAATCAATCGAAAGAGGAATGATCCTTTATTCCAATTGGTACGTCACTCACACTCAGAACGTTAAGAATCCAATCTACAAAAAAAGAAAAATTAAAAATGAAGATGAATTCTACTCAGAATACAGAATGACCTTCGAAGATTTTGGCATCTCGACTGAGTCGGTAGAAGAATTTGAGGTATCCAACTCAGATGGTACCGCACTTGAGGGCTACGGAAGCTGCTTTCTAAAGATTAGCGATAAGAGACTCGCAATCTGTATCGATGGCCTATTCGTGATCTATGAAAAATCATAAGCATATCAAGGCACTTCTCGTAACGGCAGCAAGCCACCGCGTGTGAACTCTTCGTTCTATAAGAAAATGGAAAAGGAATATAAAGATCCGGCCGATTTTTTCCAAGAACGGGATTTTCCAGGAAGGAAACTTATCGCTTGGGGGGTTGGAATATGGGCGGTCCATTGGTTGCTGACGGGTTGGATTTTCAGGATGAATGCGTTCTCGGAAGAAATAAATCTAGTCGCAAGCCTCCCCTTGATTCCAGCAGCAGTTCTTTTTTTGGTAGGCTTCTGGAAAGCGGTGAAAGGAAAAGGATACCATCCCGTACTCTTTCTCATCGCCTTTACTGGCTTCATCGGGCTATTGGTCCTGTTCTTTCTTCCAGACCAGAGCAAGCAAAAGGATAACCAATCGCTTCTGGAAAACGACTAACGGCGTGCCATAACTCATCGTTCTCCCTCCCTTTCCGTCTCGCCACAGTCGCGCGATCAGCATTAACTGAGCGTTCAACCAATACGCCGTTATGCTGAAATACCTACTCGCTTCGCTTTGTTTGTTAACGCTGGCCTCCGGGCTGCAGGCCGCCAGCGGGCCGCAGGTGCTGCGGGCCACGGAGGAGTTTTACGCCGCGCTGAATGCGATGTTCGCGGGCGACGTTGCGCCGATGGAGGCAGTCTGGTCGCACGATGAGGAGGAGGCAACTTACATGGGGCCGGATGGCAGTTACGTGGTCGGTTGGAGTAAGATTAAGGCGGATTGGGAAAAGCAGGCGGCCATGAAGCTCGGCGGCAAGGTTACCCCGACCAATATTCACCTGATTCTGGGCAACGGACTGGCCGTGGTGCAGTGCTACGAGGTGGGGCAAAATTTCGACAACGAGGGCAAAAAGGTTGAAGTCAAAATCCGCGCGACTAACGTCTTTCGTAACATCAACGGCGAGTGGAAAATGGTCTCGCACCACACCGACCTGCTCCCGCACCTGATGCACCAACACTAACTTTGCAATACAAAGCATATCGCGCATGAAGCCACTCGTCGCACCATCGATCCTTGCCGGAAACCACGCCCGCCTCGCGGAAAGCTTGGCCGTCGCCGAGGCCACGCCCGGCATTGAGTGGGTCCACATCGACATCATGGACGGGCATTTCGTGCCGAACCTCACTTTCGGCCCGCAGACAGTCAAAGACCTGCGCCCGGACAGTAAGCTCTTCTTCGACGTGCATCTGATGCTCGCTCGCCCCGATCAATACATCGAGCAGTTCATCGAGGCCGGCGCGCAAAACGTAACCATCCACACCGAGCCCGACTACGACCACCTGGCCACGCTGAAGCGCATTCGCGAGCTCGGTGCCACGTGCGGCATCTGCATCAACCCCGGCACGCCGACGGATGACCTCCTGCCCTACCTGGACCACGTGGACCTCGTCCTGCTGATGACGGTGCAGCCCGGCTTCGGCGGCCAGTCTTTCCGCACCGACGTCTTGCCCAAGATCGAAACCGTCGCCCAATGGCGCGCAGACAAAGGCTACCAATGGCGCATCGAAGTCGATGGTGGCGTGGACGCCGTTACGGGCCAAGACTGCCTGAAGGCAGGTGCCGACACATTCGTCTCAGGCTCAGCGTTTTTTAAAAACCCGGACAAGCCCGGCTTTGTCGCCGGTTTGCAGGGTTAGCCCTGCCAATTGTAAAATTTTTACACATTCGGGGCCATTTCCCAGGGCTTTCGCCAGAATAGAGCATGAACCCTGTTTTATCGCATCAGTAGGCACTATCCAGAACCACTTGACCCTGCGTATTCCCTAATCCCGGCGATAAGATCGCCTAAAAGCGCCCCACGAAGTCACTCCAGTTCAGCGATTTACCCTATTTGGCGGAATCTGCCATTCAGCGAAATGGTTTGTGGTTATCGTTTGATTGCGGCAGTTTACCAACCATTCCTACGACTGCCATGAAGCCACAAGTTCTCGTCATCGATGACTGCGCCGACGCCCGCAAACTCATCCACATGATTCTTAGCCCGCGCGGCTACGTCACGTGGGAGGCGGAGGACGCAGTGCAAGCCTTCGAACTTCTGAAAGTCGAACGCTTTGACTTGGTCGTGATCGATATTGCCATGATCGGGATTGACGGTTTCACCATCGCCTCCGAAATCCGCCACGGCCACGTGGGCCCGCTCAACCGCGATGCCTTTTTGGTCGGCTGCACCGCCCTGTATTTGGACAAGAAAAACGTCAGCAAGGATTCCACCGGCATGGACCTCTTTTTCCGCAAGCCTTTGGGCGTGCGCGAGTTTGCCAACAAAATCGACGCCCTAATGGGGCGGGTAGCGGTTTAGTCACCGAAATTGATATCGAACGCAGCCCCCGTGCGCCAACGTTCTTCGATGCACGCCATGCTCTGGGCCACGGTGGTTTCAGGGCGATGGCAGGCCTCGTTCCAGTAATCCATGGCGGGCCGCATGACGATGTAGCAGAGAGTTTCCCGCAGGCGAAGCAGGTCGGGCAGCATGGCCAGTTGCGCATCGTCGAGCGTGTATTCCTCGCGATAGCCACGCGCCAGAGCCGCGACCACCTGCCCGACGAGTTGCGGCGTCACATTTTTGGGTGCCCAGGATTGGAAATAGTAATGGCTATAGAGCAGCACGGCGAAATCCGTCATCCGCCAACCGTAGCAAGCCAGGTCGAAATCGATAATTTCCACTTCGCCGTTTTCAATGAGCAGATTGCCGCCATGTACATCGTGGTGGATCAGGCCAAAGTGACGCGGCGCACGGGCGCGGTTTTTAAAGTCCGCCAAAAACGCCTGCATCGCTTCCACTGTGGCCGGATCATAGGCAGAGGTATCCTCCGTAAATTGGTGGGTGCGCATGTCCCACCAGAGTTTGCGCTCTTTATCTGGCGGCAGCTGGAACTGGTCGGTAAAGCGATGAATACGGCCCACGGATCGCCCAATCTTAGCGAAGAGATCGTCGTTCCATTCGGCAGGATTACCCGGGTCTGGTGAATGGCCGGCAAAGCGCTCGAAGCAGCTAATGTGGTAAACGCCGTCATCGTTGATTGTAGTCTCGAGCAGCTCGCCACGCTGAGATGCGATGGGCGTCGTCACCACGCAATCGTTTTTAATAAGCCAGTTGAGCCACATGAGCTCCGCCTCCAGCTCGTGCCGCGGGCGAGCGCTGCCATCGCTCACGCGGACAATTACCGGGCTGCCGCCAGTCGTCTGAGCGGCGAACACATGGTTGATGCCATGGCGGATCAGCTCAGCACCCTGTTCCTGCAGGCCCCAGTGGTCGAGGCATCGATACAGGGCATCCTGGTAGGGTTCGGTTTCCGCCAGATGATGCCCCCGCCTCATCGTCTATTAGAATTGTTTGCGCCCCTCGAGGGCGTTGCGCAGGGTGGCGGCGTCGGCGAAGACGATACCCCCGCCGCTGGGCAGGCCGAAGCCGATACGGCTAATCGAGGCCGCGCTACCGCTCAGGAGCTCGTCCTGAATGTAGTGGCAGGTTGCCTCGCCCTCGATGTCGTTGGACAGCGCGAGGATGATTTCGCTGACCTCGCCGTCAGCAATGCGCTTGGCCAAGGGCGCGAAATTCAAGTCGTCAGGGCCTACGCCATGCAGCGGCGACAGTTTGCCATGCAGCACATGATAAACACCGCGATAGGCGCCGGATCGCTCAATCGCCATCAGGTCGGGCACCGTCTCCACCACGCAGACGATCTCCCGGCGTCGGGCTGGATCGGCGTAGATCTCGCACAGCTCGCCCTCGGTCAGGTTACCCGTAACGGGGCAGCGGTGCAGCTTTGCGGCCGCCTCTTCCAAGGCATCGCAGAGCGGTTGCAGGCGCTCGGGCTTTTCGACAATGAGGTGCATCGCCACGCGCTCAGCGGAGCGGTGGCCCAAGCCCGGCAGTTGCTTAAGCAGTTGGTGAACTTTCTCGAAGGCCGGTGACACGGGAAGCAGGCGTTAGCGCGGGGGGCGCTTACATCATCCCCGGGAACTGGAAACCGGCAGTGGCGTCGCCCATCTTCTCTTCGTTGTAGGCCTTGGACTTCGCAGCGGCCTCCTTGACGGCTTCGAGCAGCGTCTCCTCGATGAACTCGGCGTCCTCCTTGAGGAACTCCGGATCGAGCTTGATCGACTGGAACTCACCCGCTCCATTGATCTTAATTTGGATCGCGCCACCGCCGCTGGAAACGTCCAGCTCGGTCTGTGCGAGTTCTTCCTGTAGCGCTTCAATCTTGCGCTGCATTTTCTGTGCTTGTTTTAGAAGTTTACCGACTCCGGCCATAATCAACCAGCGTTAGCGAACCGCGCCCCGAGTCAAGCCAACATCCTGTCCTGGGCTGAGCTTGTCGAAGTCTGGACCGATGGATTTCCGCATTGCGGAAATGGTGGGGCAGCGGCGGATGTAGCATAGGCGTCTCGCCTGTGCCCTAACCATCACCTAATAATTCGTCGATTGAGGCACAGGCGAAACGCCCGTGCTACAAGCTCACAGCAGCGACGCGTAACCGGCCTTGAAATCCGGATACTTCGGCGTCCAGCCGAGCTCGCGGCGGAGCTTCTCGTTGGACACGCGGCGGTTCGGGAGGCTGCCCTGGGCGTTGGTGCGCATGGGGCCGCGGCGGGCCTGCATCGTGGGGTCAAAGACCGGCTTGGGCGCGCCGATTTGCTCGGCCAACCATTCGACAACGGCGGCCTTCGTCGGGTAATCGCCGTCGACCACATTGTAAGCACCGGCAGGCGCAGATGTCGTGGCAAAGGACGCCAGCACCGCGCTCACGATGTCGTCCAAGTGAATGTAGTTCAGATAAAAGCCGCCCTCGCCGGGGAAGGTGGTCGTGCCGCGCTTGAGGGCGTCGAGCAGGTGATGACGCGTCGGACCGTAGATCGCGCCCAGGCGCAAAATGAACGCGCGCTCCCAGCAACCAGCGGGGGCGTTTTCGATCAACTCCTCGGCTTCCCGGAGGACGTCGCCGTTAGCGGTGAGGTCTTCCGGCACGTCTTCCTCGGTGACAATGCGGCCATCGCTATGCGGGTAAACGCTGGTCGCGCTGGTGTAGGCGTAGGTCCCGACTTCGGCGTTTTGCGCCCAGTCAATGATCGACCCCATGCCTCCGATGTAGCTCTTGCGGTAGCCCTCCATGCCGTTGCCAGCGGAGCTCACGCAGTTGAGCACGAAGTCGTATTGCGTAGCGACTTGGTTGTGCCAATCCGCAGTGTCGAGCTCGCAGCGGATAACGTTGCGCGCGAATTGCTCGGCCTCGTCGGCGCGTTCGGCATTGCGGGTCAGCGCGTCTACAGTGGCACCCGCATCGGTAAGCGCGCGGCCAACGGCCACGCCCACATAGCCACAACCCAAGATCAGCGCCGAGCGCCCTTGAAAATTTACATCTGCCATGCCGCGCAATTACGCGGAAGCCATGGGCAGGGTCAACCTTAGGCGCTAGTTATTGCTGAATTCGTTCGGGCGATTCGGGCGCTTGAAGGACGGCTTGTTCTGCGGCGGCGCGGGCTTGTTATCGCGCGTCACCACGAGGTCAGGCTCGCTGTCTGCCTTGGGCTCTTCGGCAACAAACGGCGATTTCGAGGCCTTCTTGCCTTTACCAAATGACGGATTGAAAAGGATGCGGTCCGTGCGCGAGGAAACAGACTCCCACAGGCCGAAGGTAATGCCCGCCAGCAGCACAAAATCGATCACGTTGAGCGACAGGTTGTAAAGGGTCATGTTATCCGTCAGGTGCGAGAGCAGGTTAATCACCGGGTAAAGGAACCAACCGCCGATAATCATAAAGACGATGATCGACATGCCCTGCTTGAGCTTGCCGCGCAATGCGCTGGCACCTTTGCCCAAGGTAGAGAAAAGCAACATCGTGAGGCTCGCGGAAAACAGGAAGGGAAACACCGACAGACCGAGCTGCTCCATGCGACCGTTCACGAGCTGCGAAAGGCCGATAAACAGGAAAATGCCTGAGCCGAGGCCAAACATCGTCAGGTAAAGCTTCTTCTCCTGTGCGGGCACCTTGATGATGCGGGAAAGGACGTAGAAAAGCACCGGAGCAAAAACCGCCCAACAGAAGCCGCGCAGGCCCAAACCGGGCTCTGGCACCTCACCGCGCACGGAAGCCGCATAGGTCTTACTCAGCACGAAAAACATGAAGCCAACCGCGACCAGCAGGCCGCCATAGGTAGCCATGGAAACGAAACGCACCTTGGCCTTGTCCTTAAAGGCTTTGCCAAAAAGAAACAGCCCGATGCAGCCCCAGATCAAGGCGTCCCCGAGGAAAGAATAGTATGTGACGTGCTGGATCGGCGTCGAGGTGATGCTCGGCGGCGGCGCGTCTTCCACTGCAGTGACTGCGGTAACGTCCTCCTGCTCCTTAGCCTCAGATTGCGCGGCAGGCTTGGCGGCGGGTTTCGCCACCTCGGCCGGCTTGCTGGCCACAGTTGTCTTCGCCGCGACAGGCGCAGGCTTCGCAACTGGAGCAGGCTTCGCAACCGTGGTGGGTGCGGGCGTTGGTGCCGGAGTGACGGGCGCAGATGGGCTATCCGCCTTAGCTATGGGTGGTAGCTTTTCGACGAGGGTTGATTTCTCTGACATGGGTGGTTATACGAGTTGGACCGATGATCATCGTTAGATCAAGCCCACCCGTAAAGAAAAATCCTCAACTCATCATAGGTGATATCCGCACATCCCTAAGTTTCTCCACGTAAGGACTTTGAGCAACGCGAGAGAGTATATTCAGCTATAACGTTTACTTCATTTAGACGGAGAATTAAGGCATCGCGTGTTTTTTGCAGCGATTCCTCCAGATCGATCAGGCTCGGAGATGTGCCAGGCAAAATCGGTTCACCGAGCTGGATTTCCACCTCCGGCAACTCATGCTTGCCGTGGTGAATCTTGCGCCACACCGGCAGGCCGGTCGCCTGCGGCGCACGTTTAAAGATCGCCTCCAAGCCCGGCTGCAGCGGAACGTTCTCCCAGTCCGGAACCAGCCGGCCCTGCGGGTAAATAATCAGGCAGCGCCGGGACCCGCCCTCATTTAAGATACGCACAGCGTGCAGCAAGCCCTCGCCGCGGTCGCGCGCGGATTCCAGATTCACCCCAAACACCCCACATTTCTGGAAAAAGGGGAACTGCGCGAGGTTTCGGGCCTCCATCATCAAGCGCTGATCCATGCCGAACTCCCGCGTTAGCGAAAAGTCCAGCAAGCCGTCCCACCACGTCTGGTGGTTGCCAAAAAGCACCAGCGGATACGGTGCGGTGGAGGCCAGCCAGTCCTGCCAACCCTCGAACCCGCCCACGCGCACAGCGTAAAACCGCTGCCGGTATTTCCGGCGCAGGTAGGCTGCCAACAAGGCTTGCCGCCAAGGGCTTTTGGATTCGGGCATCATGCGGGCATCTTGAACCAAGCAAGCGCCCAGCCAAAGGCAAATCTTTGCCTTAAATCCTACTCCACCAACTCAGCATTCACGCGAAAAAAAACCGGATTTGGCACAGGGCCTCCGGCGGTAAAGGTGTAGGTAACTTCGGAGTAACTCCGGTTGAGCGGGCGCGCGTCGGACCTCGTGAGCAGCGTTTGCACGGGGGACCAATCGTCGCCCAGGGTCGGCGAATACTCGGCGGCAATACTTAGCCAGTCGCTACCCGTGCGCTGGATCAGCCGAAATGACGGCACACCATCGGCAAAGGAAAAGTCCAGCAGCCCCAAGGGCGCGCTCTGAAAAGGGTCCCCGCCTAACGCATATTCCAGGAGGTTAGAATAGCCGTCGCCATCGGGATCGGCAGCATCACCCCAAACACCAAGTTCCTGGCCAGAGTCCTCCAGCGCAGCGTTTTCGAAGTTAAACGCGCGCCATTCATAAAGAGCAGTCAGGTCCGGCGGCACCTCGCCAGCAGCAGTAATGCGCACGGCGTCAGCGATCACGTAGCCATTGGCGTCGGTGTTGTGGATCCGCACCTGGAGGCTATCGCCCGCATTGAGCTGGACCGTGGTCAACTCGTTCCATTGACCGCCGTCCAAACGTTGATTCACGGTAAATTCCGTCGTACCCGCCGGTGTAATGACCGACACCGGAGCATTGCTTGCACGGTTGGAGAGCGCGCTCCAGTAGAGGTCGATCGTATGCTCGCCGGTCTCCGCAGCGGTGTAGGCAAAGGTCACGGATTTCGTCCCCTGCCCTGCGTTGAGATCGTGAATGTAATCCGAGCCAATGAAGCCTGAGCTCGCGGAGGAATTTTTCCACTCGCCCACCACGGTTACCTGCAGTGAGTCGTCGTTGTCGATTACCTGGCCATTGCTGCCACCGGTCTCACCGCTCGGGATAGACAAGTTTCCCTGCAAGAAATCGAAAACCTTTTGCAGCTCCTCCCGGGCTTCCTCGCTCTCGGGTGTGGGCGTGATTACCTCCGGCTCCGCGGGCAGATTACGCGCATCGTAGAGCTTGCCATTGGAGTTGAGTCGGAACTGACCATTGAACAGCGACTGCACGCTGTTGATGCCCTGGTGGACCCACTTGCGCGGCATACCGGGGCGGCCCTCAAGCTGCGGCACAAAACTCGTCCCGCGATATTCAATGGTTTCCGGGATCGCGACCCCCGCCAGCGAGCAAACCGTCGGAAAAACATCGGTAATGTCGATCAAGTCGTTACTCACACCAACGGGCACACTGGACGGCCCCCAGACAATGAAGGGCACGTGGGTGCCCCCGTCGCTCAAGTCCCGCTTGCCATCGGTCACCTCGCCGTCCGTGGTCTCGCGAACGGCCCCGGTATCCGTGCCGTTATCACCAATGAAAATGACGTAGGTGTTCTCGCGGATGCCGAGCGCCTCCACCTCGTCGAGCAACTCGCCAACGAGAAAGTCCATGTAGTTGACCATATTGGCCAGCGAAGCACCGCCACCGGCTGGTGTGTTGACTAGCGGGCTGTGCGGGAGCATCTCGTTGTGCACGATCATGAAGGGCTCGCCGTCGGCAGTCGCCGTAGCCATCCGCACCTTTACGTAGTCAACGAGGACATCGGGTCCGAAGCGGTCTTCGATACCGGTCATCACCACACCGTCGCGGTTCAAATAAGGGTCCCAGAAACGCTCGGTTTTGGCGGAGCCGTCCCAAATCTGCCACACACACCACGAATCAAAGCCTGCGTTGGCAATGTGGTTCGGGTGCTCGGTAAGCGTCGCCAGCTGCCATTTTCCCGTGGTCGAGGTCTGGTAACCATCGGCTTGCAGCAGTTGAGCAAAGGTCGGCATCGCATTGAAGTCCACAAACTCCGAGGTGCCATTGTGCACCGGCAAGACGCCCGTGTGGCCGTGCTCAAAGGTGTAAAGGCTGGTATGCATGCTGACGCGGGTCGGCGTGCACACGGGGCTCGTGTAGGCGTAGGCAAAGCGCAGCCCGTCGGCGGCCATGGTGTCGAGCTCCGGCGTTTCATAAGTTAAGCCGCCGTAGCAGCCGAGCGCTTCGTAGCCCAGATCGTCGGCCAGAATAATTAAAATATTCGGCCGGGCGTCAACCTCAGCACGCCCGACCGTTGCGACGCACAACGAGATAATTGCGAGTAGAAAAAATCGCGACATATAACGGGGAAGCGCCGTAGCAGGGACTACGGCGCCAATTTAAAAATAGATTTTCAGTTTATTTGCGGCGACGAAGCGCCAACACGCCCAAGCTGACCAATCCAATGATCAATGCCCAGGTCTGCGGCTCAGGAATCATGGATATTTGAACCGAATTCAGGAAACCGCGGTTAGCGGTGCCAAAGGAAGACGAGCCCGTTGCCTTGCCGCCATCACCGTTGGAAACGATGTTCAATGCTTCACCAGCGGCGAGAGTGATCGTGATCTTACCGTAGTTGCCACCATCGACCCATGCAGCGGTCTGGTCACTACCCATGAAGCTGACGCTGGAGCTATCATAGCCGGAAAAGTCGAAGTTCGAGCCCGCGACTCCCGTTCCCGCATAGTAGGAATAGAGAAGCTCACCGGTGCTCTGGCCGTTGGTGTTACGACCGGTAATGTAAATTTCGTAAGTGCCAGCGGCAAGACCAGTCACTTGAAGGCCAATTTGGTTACGGTCGGGACCGCTGCCGCTGAAAATACCACCCGTGCCCACAGAATTCCCTTCGTAAACGCCGGTATTCGCCTGAAGGCCCAGATTATTCGCAGAAGTCGGCGTGGTAGCCAAATCCACCGTCGTGCTGACGTCCAAATTAGCAATGCCGAGATCGAAAGCCACACCGGTTGCCGCAGTGCCATCAGCATACAAGAGGCCGGAACCAACGTCGCTGTTGCTTATGTTATTCCAAGAGGTGTCAGTAAAAGAGGGTTCGCTCGTGTGGAGCGGGCTATTGGTTAGGTTTGCGCCGGTCGGGCCACCTGACGAGCGAAAGTTCAGCATGAGCGTTTGCGCCTGAGCAGAAGTCGCTAAAGCCACCGTCAAAGTCGTGGCACCAAGGAGAATTTTAAGAGAGGTATTCATGATGTGAGGGGAATTAACTTTAAGGACACGATCATTAAGCCACAGCCAGGCTGCGCCCTCAAGACTACACCATAGCACTATTTGCGCATAATTGGGCAAAAATTACGCACGCCAAATTTTGATCATTGCGAAACAATTGATCGCTTTTCTTTTCCCAATGATTGGTCCACTATAGTGACCGGTATGACCAATCAGCGACAGGCCTTCATCACCTCCGTTGTGCTGCACTGCACGGCAATTGGTTTGCTGGCGTTGTTTATCTTTATCGACCCACTCAGGGCCGAAGAGCAACCCGTTGTGCTGGAGCTGGTTACGCTCCCCGACGAGACGCCCCAGCCAGAATCGCCTCAACCGCCGCAGCCCGTGCTGGAGCAGCCGCAGGTGCGCCAAATACAAGATCGCCAGCTGCCGGACGTGAATATCCCGGAGCCCAAGGTGGAGCCTAAGCCAACCCCCAAGCCCGAGCCCCCAAAGCCAAAAATGATGAGCTTGGCCGATTTCGATAAAAAAGTCGACCGCCGCGACGCAACCCCCACCCCACCCAAGCCGCGCAGCACCGCCGTCGCCCCCAGCGTAAATACGAACATCAAGATCGACGTGCCCACGACGGTCGCGCCGTCAAATGCGGCCGCCAATTCATCATTAGTGGAGAACTACAAGACTCGCCTGCGCAACGCGATCGAGCTTAGCTGGAACCGCCCGGTGGATATCGGCAATACTTGGGCTGAATTTCAATTCTATGTCTATCCCAATGGAAGCATTGGAAAAATTGAAGTCAAACGCTCAAATGCGTCACCTGCTTTCATCGAATCAATTCGTAAACTGCTGGAGTCACAGACTCCAATTGGACCTACACCTCAAGGTTGGCAGGGAAATATGACCATCACTTTCCGCCTGCGCTAAGCAGAGCATTGGTAAACCACGATCACCAAAAACCTGCCCAATTGAGGGTTTACTTCCCACCAAGTTGGGTTACATTAATACGATGAACATGTTTTTGAACAGCCTGCCAGTGGCCTTCCTGAGCAACCTCCAGGGTTGGGAAATCCCCCTGTTGGTCATCTTCGGGTTGATCATTTTTGGCGGTAAGAAGCTGCCGGAGTTTGCCCGCGGTGCCGGTCAGGCGATCAAGGAGTTCAAGAAGGCCTCCAAAAGCGCCGAGGACACCTTCAAGCAGGCCCTCAACGAAGAGGACGAAGCCAAGCCGAAGCCTGTCGCCAATCAGCCCGCCCAAACCAAGGGCGAAGAAGCTGCCAAGATCTAGCACCGGCCGTAATGAAGCTCGCTTGCTCATTGGGATGGTTCCTGTTGAGCACGGTTGTTTGTTTGGCGGAGGTCCACGTTGGAATCCACGGCTTGGTGAACAAGCCAGGCATCCATTCCGTATCCGAAACTCAGGGGCTGCTGGATTTATTACATGCCGCTGGCGGCCTCGCGCCAAATGCCAACAGTAATTCAATCCGTATCGTCACCCAGGATCGCAGCAGCACAAAGAAAACCGTCTTCGAAATTGATGTGCACTCAGTTTTTGCGGACAAGATCGATTACGAACTCCCTCCTGGCGCAAATGTCTTCGTATCCAGTGGCTTCCTGGGAGGCCTCCATGGCGAAGAGTTGAAGCAATTCAATGCCTCGATTGAGCAATTCGTCGCGCGAGATGACAAAAAGCTCAAAAAACTGAAAGGCATCGATTACGCGAACACGGCAAATGCTTTTCGCAAAACACCAGCAGATTAGCGCTGCTAAAAAGCCCGGTAAGTCGCGCAAAGTTAACGCGTCTGGGCTAAGTTTCGTCTTGCAGGAGCGGCGGGGGTGCCGAGAATCGTTCGCCCTATGGCCACTGTAAAGACTGTACAAGACGTCAATCTCGCCGGTAAGCGCGTGCTCGTGCGCTGCGACTTCAACGTTCCGTTCGACGCGGAAGGCAAGATCTCCGACGACACCCGCATTGTTGGCGCCCTGCCGACCATTAAGCACCTCGCCGCCCAAGGCGCGAAGGTCATCCTGTGCTCCCACCTGGGTCGCCCGAAGGGTGAGAAGAATCCGAAGTTCACGCTGGCACCCGTCGCCGTGGAACTCGCCAACCAGCTTGGCCAGCCCGTGAAGTTTGTTGAGGACTGCATCGGCGAATCCGTGAAGTCCGCGGTCGACGCCATGAGCGACGGCGACGTCGTCCTCCTCGAAAACGTCCGCTACTACCCGGGCGAAGAAAAGAACGACCCGGCATTCGCCAAGGAGCTCGCCGCCGTCGCCGACGCCTATGTCAACGACGCCTTTGGCACCGCTCACCGCGCCCACGCCTCCACTGAGGGCGTTGCGCAACTCGTCGACACCAAGGTCGCCGGCTTCCTCATCGAAAAGGAGTTAGAATACCTCGGCGAAAAGACTTCCACGCCGGAGCGTCCCTTTGTCGTCATCCTCGGCGGCGCGAAAGTTTCCGACAAGATCACCGTCATCGACAGCCTGCTGGACAAGTGCGACACCATGCTGATCGGCGGTGCCATGGCCTACACCTTTGCCCTGGCCAACGGTAAAAAGGTCGGCGATTCCCTCTCCGAGCCCGACAAGGTCGAGACCGCCAAGGAAGCCATGGCCAAGGCCGAGGCCAAAGGCGTAAAGCTCCTCCTGCCGATTGACAACCTGATCACCAACAAGCTCGACTTCGGTGCGGGTTCGGTTGGCGAAGTGAAGGTCATCTCCGGCGACATCGAAGACGGCTGGGAAGGCGTCGACATCGGCCCGGACACCATCAAGCTTTACGAAGAAGCCGTGAAGAGCGCCAAGACCGTTCTCTGGAATGGCCCGATGGGCGTCTTTGAGATCAAGGCCTGCGCCCAAGGCACCTTCGCCATCGCTGAGGCGGTTGCCCAGGCAGACTGCTGCTCCATCATTGGTGGCGGCGACTCCGTGAAGGCCATCAAGAAGAGCGGCCAGGGCGACAACGTCAGCTTCATCAGCACCGGTGGCGGCGCGTCGCTGGAGTTCCTCGAAGGCAAGACCCTGCCGGGCGTTGCCGCACTCGAAACCAAGTAATTTACCAATCATGTCGAACAACCGAAAATACCTGATCGCAGGCAACTGGAAGATGAACAAGACTTCGGCCGATGCCGAAGAATTGATCAAAGCGATCCTCCTCGAACTGGGTGACAAAAACGGCGTCAGCGTCGTCGTCTGCCCGCCATACACCTCGCTGGAAACCGGCGCCAAGGTGTTGGCCGAAAGCAGCAACGTCCAGCTCGGCGCGCAAAACATGCACGCCAAGGCCAGCGGTGCCTACACCGGCGAAATCTCCGCCGCGATGCTGCGCCAGCTCTATGTAAACTTCGTGATCCTCGGCCACAGCGAGCGCCGCGAATACTTCAGCGAGTCCGACGAGGAAATTAACGAAAAAGTCCTCGCCGCTCTCGAAAGCAACCTCAAGCCGATCCTCTGCGTGGGCGAAAAGCTCGAAGAGCGTGAGTCTGGCGACACCCTCAAGGTCGTGGAAACCCAGCTGCTCGGCGGCTTGGTCAACGTCCCCGAGGACAAGGCCGATCAGGTGGTCATCGCCTATGAGCCCGTCTGGGCCATCGGCACCGGCAAGACTGCCACGCCCGAAATGGCGCAGGAAGTCCACGCCGCAATCCGCGTGCTGCTTCGTGACCGCTTCGGCAAGGCCACCGGCGACAAGATCCGCATCCTTTACGGCGGCTCCATGAAGCCCGAAAATGCAGACGGTCTTCTGGCCAAGGAAGACATCGACGGCGGCCTGATCGGTGGTGCTTCGCTCGACGCGAAGTCCTTCGTCAAGCTCGTTGAGTCGGCAGCCAAGGCCAGCGCCTAAGCCAGCCCAACAGCCAATCTTCTTTCAAAGCGTCGCAACGCCTCAGCGTGTTGCGACGCTTTTATCATTTATGGCCAGTGTATTTTCCCGTAAAATAGGTCGGTTTTAGACCCATATGTAGGATTGATTAAAGCGATTCGGTAAGTCATTTAATTTACATGCCCTACCGCACGTCATGGGAGCCAGCAGGCTTCTTGCTTGAGCATTCCGGCCTGATCACTGGCGATGAAATCGACCAGGCCAACCAGCGCTTTTTCAGCGATCCCCGCAGTGACACCGCCCGGTATCAAATAATCGACTGCAGCCAAGTGACCGAGGTGGACATTTCCGTCCACGACATGAGCCGTACCGCTGCCTACGATCTCGGCGCCAGCCGCTCCAACCCGCAGATCAAGTTGGCCTTCGTCTCCACGCACCCCGATATGACACTGGCCATCGAAAAATACATCACCGTGTCCAAAAGCCTGAAAACTACCTGGCGATTCGGCATCTTCGAGGATATCGAGCGTGCCCGCGAATGGGCGGAGATGTAATCAACTTGCTACAATACAAAGCCATTCCCCACTTCGCGAACTGGGATCGAGACATTCAGCAAGGATAGGGAGTGACTTTGCGCATTAACGAGCTTTCATAGCTTACTTTATGCGTATCTATTTAATCCGCCACGCCGATCCCGACTATGCCAACAATACCATCACGCCAGCCGGTCACTTGGAAGCCCAAGCGCTAGCCACACGACTTGCCAAGCAAGGCCTTGACCGAATTTTCTGCTCTCCAATGGGGCGCGCTCAAGACACCGCGCGCTACACTGCCAAAGCCCTCGGCCTCGAACCGACAACGCTTGAGTGGACCCGAGAATTGGACTGGCCCCGGATTAGCGAGGAAGGTCTGGGAAACATATGTGCCTTCGATCTTCACGGGCACTCCGTCCATCTGGACGACCACACCTACACATGCGCAAACTGGTCCGACGTCCCCCCGCTGGACGACCCGGCCTTCCGCATCGGCTACGACACACTATGCCGCGAGGCTGATCAATTCATAGCCGGCCTTGGCTATGAGAGAGCCGGTCAAACCTATCGAATTGCAAATCCCAACCGCCTCAAAATCGGGCTTTTTTGCCACGGAGGATTTGGACTCACCCTCCTCTCACGCCTGCTAAACATTCCCATGCCACTGGTCTGGACTGGTTTTTTCCTGCCACCCAGCAGTGTCACCACGATTCTGTTCGATGAGCGAAACGATCAAGTCGCAACGCCACGCTGCTTGGGCGTAGGCGACATTTCCCACCTCTATGCGAGCGAATTGCCCATGTCCACCATCGGGATCAAGGCGAATAAGGAATAGGCAAAGGCCGACTAAGTCCGCAGCAGATTGAAACGCTGCGGGTCCAGGAACTGATCCAACACCGTCTGGTGCGACGCATACTTTAGCGGCTCAACGGCGGATTGCGCGACCTTCTCATAGATCGTCTTCAGGTTTTCTCCGTAACGGTCGAGGCTGAAGTTTTGCGCAATCAGCTCACGGTTGCTGGCAATGCAGCCTCCCGCTGAATCCAAGCCCAGCGAAGCCGGTGCAATTTCACTTTGCGATGCAGAGTTGGCGTTAACGTGCAAGATTACTTTCTCCTGCAAAGCTTCCGACAAGCGGCCAAACTCCACCTTGCCGCCGGCGGTCATTGCGTCGAAGGCTTCATCCACTGCCGCCAAGGGCAGCACGCAATTGTAAGCCGTGTAATAATCGCGCAGGGCGGCGTCCAGCGTCTCCCGAATCAGCGCCTCGCCCACCCAGTCAAGCGGGACCATCATCCGGTCATAGAGCGACGACAGGTCGACATCCGCGTTCGTAAAATCACTTGTAATGTCGGGCAGATTCCGCCCCACCAGCGGCTTGTGGAACAGATACGGCTCCAGGAAAGCCAAGCCAAAGCCCTCTGCCACGCTCGTCGAAATGATCGCATCGGCGGCCGACATCAGCTCGGGGAAAGACAACGATACGTGTTCACCCAGCGCGAAGCGAACCGGCAGGCCCAGGCTTCCGGCAAACTCCAGCCAGCGGTCGTAGATCGGCCGCGCCGCCGGGTTGGCCGGAGTGAGCGTGGTGGCAAACAGCTGGTCCTCCTCCGCCATGGCCGACCACAGAATCAGCTCACCCAGGTTTTTGCGACGAATGGCACGCGTCGGGTAAAGCAACAAACGCCGCCCCTCAAAGCCCGATAGCGTCGCACGCTCGGGCGGCAGCTCGGGCACGGCAATCGGATTGGGCAAAAGGTGCAGGCTTTGCGTTGCAAAGTTACTTTGTGTGAGGAAGCTTAAATCGCGGGAATTCAGCAGCCCGTAGTGCACCTGAGAGGCCTGCGGGTAGAGCTTATCCATGTTGGGCGTCTGCGAGGAAATCGCGGCGTAGTTGCCCGGGCGCCCGTCTTCGGCGAAATCATGGATCTGCAGCAGCACCGGCGTCTCCGCCGCCAAGCGTTCAACCACCTGAGGCATCGCCATGTTTTTGCCGAGGCAGTGGTTGTGAATGTGCCATACGTCCGGTTCGCCGCCGAGCGCTTCGCGGGCGGCTTTCTTGAGCGAAAACCAGAGCGCACCCGGGTCAGGCTTTTCATTGGCCTGCGTGTAAGACAGCCCGGGCACAACAGCGGTCTGGATCAGCGCATCACCCGTGTAGGGTTCTCCGGAAAAGGCGGCCATTTGCACGCCCCGCCCCTCCATTGAGGCAAATGCGTTCTCGACCACCCGCGTGACTCCCCCGGGCTTCAAGTGGTAATGAACGATGGCAACTCTCATAGGGTAACGGCAAGCCGTTGTGTATTAGTTCTTACTGCAAATATGCCCGTTAGCAAACGATATTGTATCTTTAAGCCGGTTTTTACCGAAATCTTCACCGGGCGCGCAGATCGCGCACGATGCGCTTGGCCTTGCTTCGCGCCTCATCGAAGTCGTAGGTGAAATCAATGATGCCGGCGTGTATCACCTGGCGCTCGACGAACACCTCCAGCTCATCGACCACGCCATAGCGGATCACGAAATAGAGTGGCACGGCCGTTTGCCCAGTAATGGAAATCTCGTCCAAATCTGCGTCGTAATATTCGACCCAGTAAGACGAGCCACCGGAGCTCAGTTGCTCAATGCCTTGGCCATCGAAACGCACACCGATCATGCCACCGTAATCACCGCCACCCATACTGGTATAGCCCGTAGTCTCGGGGCCCGGCAATTCAAACCCCGAGCAATACGCGCCCACATCGAGCAGGAAAACTTCGCTGCCAGATTCCCACACGGGCGGGCCCGGCTCGCGGCAACTGGTGACCAGGCAGCCGGAGGCAGCCACCAAGGCCACCCCCACCACTGCGCGCAAGCGACGGGGCACCATGCTAGTAGCCCATCTTCTCGCGATATTGCGGGATGTCAATCATCGGCGGGCGCTCCTCCTCGACGATCTCGAAGAGCTTTTGCTCATACCGCTGATCGACGGCTTGGAACTGGCGGAGAATGTTGTGCATCTCCGGCAAATCACCTTCCATGCCCATGCCCTTCATGCGGCCGAGGAAACTCTGCAATATGCCGAAGCTCATCTTGCCCAGCGAGAGGGTTTCCTGGTTACGGTGCACACGCTTGTCGAGGTCCGTCTGGCCGAAGGCTTCGAGCCCCCACTGCTTGTAAACATCCATAATGTGGGATGTTTCCACGCCGTAGCCGATCGGGAACGGGATGCGCTCCAGTACCTCGCGGCGCACGGCGTATTCGCCTGAAAGCGGCTGCACGAGGCCCGTGAGCTCCGGGTAAAACAGTGAGAAGAGCGGGCGCACGAGAATCTCCGTTACCCGTCCACCGCCACTGGGGCGGATGCCTTGCGAGAACGCCAGCGGACGGTCGTAAAACGCCTTCACATAATGCACCTCTGGGCGGTAGAGCAGCGGCGCGACGAGGCCATAGCAAAAGCGCGGGTGGATGTTTTTAATGTCGGCGTCGACATAGCAAATGATGTCGCCCTTAAGCTGGTGAATTGCCTTCCAAAGGTTTTCCCCCTTGCCGCGCTTGTGCCCCTGCTCGGGCAAAATGTCACCCGCGAAGTAGGTATCCGCGCCAAAAGACGAGGCCACTTCCAGCGTCTTGTCCGTGGAGCCGGAGTCGATCACCGCAATTTCGTCCACCAGCGGATAGCGCTCCATCAGCTCGGAGCGGAAGATGACAATTTCCTTACCGATCGTCGCCTCCTCGTTGAGCGTCGGGATGCACAGGGAGATCGTCAGCCCCGTTTTTTCCTTCTGTTTGAGCAGCTCCATCTGGTCGAAGAACTGGCTATGGTGAAAGGTGTTGGACTTAATCCATTTTTCAAGCTTCGTCGACATCGCAGTATCCTCCATCTATTGCTTGCAGCAGGGTGATGAGCTGAGCCAGGCCGGCAAAAATCGGCTCGATCTCAATCGTCTCGTTGTAGTCGTGTCGGTGCTCGCCGTTGGTCAGGCCAATGACGAGGGAGGGGATGTCGCGGCCCAGCAAGGTGCTGAGCTCACCCGTGGACGGTGCCGCGTGGTCCTCGACCTCCAGGGCCTTGAGGATGCGCCGCGCCCCGCGCACGAGCGGGTGGTTAAAGCTGATCGAGTTATTCTTGCGGTTGCCGACTTTCTTCAGGTCCGCCATGGCACCAGTCATCGAGCTGGTCTCGGCCACCACGGCCTCAATTTGCTCGAAAATTTCACTCGCGACGCCCGCGCCTTCGCTGCGGATTTCGAAAAGCAGATGCGCATCGCGCGCGGTGGTGTTATAAGTCGTGCCCCCATAAATGGAGCCCATGATGAGCTGTGTTACCGGGTCCTGTGGTAGCGGGATTTCCAGCATCTTCGTCATCAGGCGGTTCAGCACGGGTATCGCACCACCGGCGGCAAGGCCCGTAGCACCGCGCTTTACCTGGCAGTCGATCGTACCGCGGATCACGCCCAGTGAGCTGTAGCTGAGGCGGCCTAGCGTGGCCCCCTCGCAGAGCACACCAGCGCGCATCGGCAATTGGTTGTTCTCCAGGAAAAAGCGCATGCCTTCGATGTCGCCCTTGCCCATGCTTCGGGTCGAGCCCAGCAGCACCAGGTTGTCATTCAGTTCGATGCCGAGCTGTTCCAGGAGCGTGGGCAAGGTCACCACGGCGGCGAGGCCGAGGGAGTTGTCCATGATGCTGGGGCCAACGATGCTGTCCGGATTTACCTGCACGGCATGGTCGACCGATTTGGCGAAAGGCGTGTCCAGGTGAGCGGAAACAAGGATGTTTCGCTTACCGGTCTTGCCCGGGTGAATGCCAACCGCGTTGCCCAGCTCATCCGTTGACACATTTTGACAGCCGGCCTCGATCAGGCGGTCCATCATGAAGCGCGCGCGCTCGGCTTCCTCGAATGTGTGCGATGGGATTTCACTGAACATCACGGCATTGGCCAACAGCAGTTCACGACGCCCAGCGAGCCGTTCGCGTAGGTCCGGCAGGGCGTCGAGTAATTCAGTCATTGGTTCAGCCATAAGTGGTAACTTACATTTATCCCCCTTTTGCCCTGGACGACAAATGTTTTTTATCGGTTGGTAAAATTGGCGTAATATAGTAACCTACGGATCACTTGCATGGCTACCACCCATAAGAAATCACCGCGCCCGCCTGTGCCCATCGGCTGGAAGGAAACCATCGACCTGCCCGATTGGGGAGCCGCCAACCTCGTCGCCAAAGCCGACACCGGGGCCAAGAGCTCCGCGCTCGATGTGCGCAACATTCAGTTGCTGCCCAATGGCCGCGTGCGCTTCACCCTCGCCGCCGACCGCAAAGACGCCTCGCTGACCCAGGAGATCGAGGCCGACATCGTGAAAGAGCAGAAGGTCCGCTCCAGCAACGGCCAGCTGCAGCGCCGGGTAAAAGTGGAAACCACACTCAAGATCGGCCGCCGACGCAAGAAAGTCACCTTCTCCCTCGTCAACCGCCACCACATGATTTGCCGCGTGCTTTTGGGGCGTGAAGCACTCGCCGGTGATTTCGTCGTCGACTCCAGCCAAAAATATCTCCACGGGAAACGGAAAAAACCGCAAATCCACTAACCGCCCGCTACCATGTTCGACCATATCGGCTTTTTCGTGAATGACATCACGCGCAGTGCCGCCTTTTACGAGGCGTGCCTCGCACCGCTTGGTGTGCGCATTACCCAGCGTCAACCGCACATCAACGCCGTCATCATATCCGGCGAATCCGAGTATCCCTTCATTTGGATGGGGGAAACGCCACCAGACGGCGACTACCATGGCAGCCCGGTCAGCAAGGACGCCACCCGCCCCATCCACTTGGCGTTCAAGGCCGATAGCAAAGAAGCAGTGGACGCCTTCCACGCCGCAGGCCTCGCCCACGGCGGCAAGTGCAACGGCCAACCCGAAGACGACGGCTACGATTATTACGCCGCCTACCTCATCGACCCCGATGGAAACAACATCGAGGCCGGCTTTCATTTATAAACCAACACTCTTTCCCAATGGACCCTTTAAAAATCGCCATCATTTCCCGAGCGCCGCGCTGCTACAGCACTAAGCGCATTCGCGAAGCCTGCACCAAGCGCGGGCATAAACCAAAGGTCTTGGACCCGCTCAAGTTCGGCATCTATGTCGAGTCAAAGCACCCGAGCCTCACTTTTCGCTCGCGCCGACTCAGCGAATACGACGCCGTCATCCCGCGCATCG
Source organism: Cerasicoccus sp. TK19100 (assembly GCF_027257155.1). NCBI lineage: Bacteria > Pseudomonadati > Verrucomicrobiota > Opitutia > Puniceicoccales > Cerasicoccaceae > Cerasicoccus > Cerasicoccus fimbriatus. The sequence goes on along the minus strand of NZ_JAPWDU010000007.1, from coordinate 2,501 downwards.
GCTCCTCGGTCACGTTCTACGGCGCAGCCGTCGTGCGGCAGTTCGAGCAAATGGGCGTGTGGAGCGCCAACCCCTCGCAGTCCATCATCATTTCCCGCGACAAGCTGCGCAGCCTCCAGGTGCTCAGCCGCTACGATCTCGGCATCGCGCCATCGGCCTTTGTCCGCGACCGCAAGGACGTCCTCCCCGCCATTGAGCGCGTGGGCGGCGCGCCCGTCATTGTGAAACTCCTGGAGGGCACGCAGGGCGTCGGCGTCATTTTGGCGGACTCGATTAAAATCGCCGAAGCCATCATCGAGACGCTCCAATCGAAGTCGCTCAACGTGCTCATTCAAAAATTCGTCAGCGAAAGCCGCGGCAAGGACATTCGCGCCTTCGTCGTGGGCGACCGCGTCGTCGCCGCCATGCGCCGCAAGGCCGTGGGCACGGAGTTCCGCAGTAACGTCCACCGGGGCGGCGAGACCGAATCCGTCACCCTGACCGAAGAATACGAGCGCACCGCCGTGCGCGCCGCGCAAATCCTTGGTCTGCGCGTGGCAGGCGTCGACATGCTGGAAGGCGCGGACGGCCCTGTGATCATGGAGGTCAATTCCTCGCCCGGCCTCGAAGGCATTGAAAACGCCACGAATGTCGATGTCGCGGGGGCCATTGTGGACTACCTCGTCGAAAACGTTCGCTTCGACGACCTCGACATCCGGCAGCGCCTTGGCCTCGCACGTGGCTTTCAGGTGGCGGAATTCACCGTCGGCACTGACTCCAACCTGGCAGGTAAAAGCATTGCCGACAGCGGTCTGCGCGAGCGCGATGTCATCGTGCTCAGCATCAATCGCAGCGGGCAGGTCCACGCCGCGCCCAAGGGCGATGACGAGATCCACGCCGGCGACCTTCTTCTGTGCTACGGTCGCAAAAACACACTGCGCGACTACCTCCCCCTCAAGAAGCCGAAGCGCAAAAAGGCGAAGGCCAAGAACAACTCATAAAACAGCACCAAGTAACTTAACGGTAGCGCGGAGCGTCCCGCTCCGCAAGCTGCGCCCAAACAACCAATTCAGTTCGTAACAACCCAAATGGCGCAACCCGCCCCCACGAACTAACCAAGCCTGTAACCCATCCTTGCGGGCCGTTATGGTCCCCGCACCCTTCGCAATTCAACGCGTTTTCTCACACCACGCAATGCCCACCGCCAAGTCCACCCGCCGCAAGCAAAAGCCCATCAAACTCGGCATGGAAACCATCCCACCCGGTGAGTCGCGGGACGTGCGGTTAAAAATATCCGAGACTTACACCGGCGACGAAATCGCCCTCCCCGTGCGCGTGATCCACAGCGCCAAGCCCGGGCCCAAGGTATTCATTTCCGCGGCCATCCACGGCGACGAAATTAACGGCACCGGCATTGTCCACGACCTGCTTTACGACGAGCAGATCACCATCGATTGCGGCACGCTGTTTTTAATACCCGTTGTCAATGTGTTCGGCTTCGAGACGCACGAGCGCTACCTGCCCGACCGCCGTGACCTCAACCGCAGCTTTCCCGGCAACGAAACCGGCAGCCTCGCCTCGCGCATTGCGGCAATTTTTATGCGGGAAATCGTCTGCCAGTGCGACTACGGTATCGACCTGCACTCGGCCGCCTTTCAGCGCACCAACTTCCCCAACGTGCGCGCCGATCTCTCCAACCCCGATGCGCGCAAGCTCGCACTCGCCTTCGGTTGCCCGCTGATCGTCGACGGCCGCGGCCCGGAGGGCTCACTGCGCCGTGAGGCGTGCAAGGCCGGCTGCCCAACGATCATTCTCGAAGCTGGCGAACCCTGGAAGATCGAGCGCGGCATCCTGGAGCTCGGCGTGCGCGGCATACGCAATACCCTGATCAAGCTCGGCATGCTTACCGGCGAAAACATCCCGCCCGCCTATCAAATACGCGCCAAAAAAACCACCTGGGTTCGCGCCGAGCTGGGCGGCATCCTGCGCTACCACATTGGTGCGGGTGACTGGGTTGAGGCCGGGCAGCCCATTGCGACGAACTACACCATTCTCGGCCAGGCACAATACACGCTGACCAGCCCGTGCGACGGCGTGATTCTCAGCTTGGCGACACTACCAGCGGTAAAACCCGGCGAGCCGGTAGTCCACATCGCAGTGCCCACCCGCAGCCTCGCCACGATTCGCAAAGAAGTGGAGAAAAAGAGCGGCCTCTCCCACCGCGTCCGCCGCGACCTGGCGACCAACATTGCGATGACCAAACTGGACGACAGCAGCGACGCGCCAGCGTGACGCGAATTGTAACGTATTTTTTGAACAGAAGTTAGCAAAGATAGCCATGTTGCCTCACCTTACTGGCATGGCCGCCTAAAGGCGGAACCCCAACCTTGAGCAACCGAACATAGTCTGCATAGAACTTAGCTGACACCACTCTCGGGCCAACGGACAATCATTCTGAGCGCCAAGGGCGCGGGCTCATATTAGCCTAGGGTCAGCAAGGAGCGTAGCGACGAAGCGCAGCC